>NZ_JBHWIE010000354.1:0-7104 GCF_042732085.1 Actinosynnema sp. NPDC059797 | reverse complement strand
GGCTGTCACGGCATCAGGCGCACACCACGCCGTTCAACGTGGGAGAGGTGAACGGTGGGGTGCTTCCGTTGAAGCTCGCGTTGTAACCGATGGTCGCGGTACCACCGGTCGCGAGCCTGCCGTTCCAGGACGTGTTGGTGACCCGCACGGTGTCGCCCGTGTCGGTCCACGTCCCGTTCCAGCCCTGGGAAACGGTCACGCCGGGTGCGGAGAACGTCAGGGTCCAGGAATCGACCGACGCTCCCCGGTTCTCGATGACGATCTCACCGGTGTAACCGCCCGACCACTGGCTCACCACTCGGTGCGTCACCCGGCAACCGTCCCCTGGAGGCCGGGTGGTCGACGTCGTGGTGGTCGTGGTCGTGGAAGTCGAGGTAGTGGTGGAAGTGGTGGTGGAGGTGGAAGTGGTGGTGCTGGTGATCGGGCCCGCCGCCACGGCCATGTCGTACGCCCGCTGCGGCACGAACTGGCCCGCGCCGGCGATGCAGCCGTCCGCCTCGCCGGGCAGCTTGATCCACAGGTAGGCGGCGATCTGGGAGTCGCCGGTCTCGGTGGTGCTCGGCGTGCCGATCGCGCGGCCGGCCGGGTCGCACCACTCGTCGCCGAGCGGGCCGTTGCCGTTGCGGCTGGTGTCCACCACGGCCTTGAGGCGCGAGTCGCCGAGCGCGTTGAGCACCGACTTGCCGAACGCGACCTCATCGCGGGTGAAGCGGTAGTTCGACACGTTGAGCGAGATGCCGTCGGCGCTGTTGAAGATGTCCGCGCCGCGCAGCCGCTCGTTCGCCTCGGCCGTGGTCAGCCACGCCGAGTGGCCGATGTCGAAGTACACCTTCGCCTGCGACGAGCCCGCCTTGAGCTTCTTGCCCGCGTAGGCCATCGACGCCATCGTCTCGGCCTGCTGGCCCTGGCTCTGGCAGTTGCTCATGATCGGCAGCACGTCGGGCTCCAGCACGATCGCCGCCGGGCGACCCGCCAGGCCCGCCGCGACCTCGTCCACCCACGCCCGGTACTCCTGGTGGGAGCGCGCGCCGCCGCCGCTGGCGCCGCCGCAGTCCCGGTTGGGGATGTTGTAGACGACCATGATCGGGATCTTCCCGGCGGCCGCCGCCGCGCCCACGAACGCGTCGACCTGGCCGCGCACCTGCGAGGTGTTGCTCGTGGTGTACCAGCGGGCCTGGGGCACGCTCGCGATCCGGTCGCGGATCACCGCGGCCTTCGGGTCGTTGGGGTTCTGGGCCACCCACCTCGCCGCCGAGGTGTCCGGGACGACGTAGAACGCCGAGTCGGCCGCCTGGGCGGTGGTGCCACCGCCCAGGACCAGGGCCACCGCGCCGGCGACCAGCGCGCCGGACATGGCGGTCGCGGCGGCCGACCGGGCTCGTCGGCCCCGGGTCGCGTCCTGCGGGCGCCGGTCGTCGCGACCGGGGTCCTGGGCATTCGGTGAGTGCATCAGAAGGTCCTCGCAGCGTCGGTGCAACGGGGTCTGACCGGAGGGTGGCGGTGACTGGGAGCGCTCCCAGGTGGCAGGACTTTAGCCACTGGGAAACGTTGAGGAAAAGGGGCTGTTTCGGAGGTGTCCGACCCACTCCTCATCACGGTACGTGAGAGTAGGCGTGAAAAAACGACGTCCGAAGTACCTTCTGTCGCGAATCTTGGCGGTTCAGAGACGTTCCGTGCTCATTTCTCCGGCAAATTGGGCCGTTAGGGTGAACGAGATCCGCGTCACTCTTCACCCGAACACGCGGTCACGGATTTGACGGAATTGCGCCGTGTCGCTCAGTGGCGGTTGCTCCGAAAGGTCCACCCCTGGTGCGGGAATGCGGACAAACCTACTGTGGGAACGCTCCCAGACCGTTCACACGGAGGACCCGCAATGACGCGCACTCCCTCCCGCCCCGTCGCGGTCGCCGCGACGACGGCCCTCCTGGCGGCCGCCGCGCTGACCGCCACCGTGCTGGTGCCCACCCTCAGGCCGGTCGCCGCGGCGCAGGTCGCGCAGGCCGACCCCCGGGTCGAGCAGCTCCTGGCCCGGATGACCCTCGACGACAAGGTCGGCCAGATGACCCAGGTCGACCGCGCCGCCCTGGACCCGGTCTCCGACCTGGCCACCTACCGGATCGGCTCGGTCCTGTCCGGCGGCGGCTCCGCACCGACCCCCAACACCGCCCAGAGCTGGGCCGACATGTACGACGAGTTCCAGCGCGTGGCCCTGTCCACGCCGCTGGGCATCCCGATGATCTACGGCGTGGACGCCGTGCACGGCCACAACAACGTGCGCGGCGCGACGATCTTCCCGCACAACATCGGCCTCGGCGCCACCCGCGACCCGGAGCTGGTCCGGCGCGTCGGCGCGGCCACCGCGGCCGAGGTCGCGGGCACCGGCATCGACTGGAACTTCGCGCCCTGCCTGTGCGTGGCCCGCGACGACCGGTGGGGTCGCACCTACGAGTCGTTCGGCGAGGTGCCCGAGATCCCCACCGCGATGACCACCTACGTCGACGGGCTCCAGGGCGCGACCCTCGGCGGCGACAACCGGTCCGTGCTGGCCACCGCCAAGCACTACATCGGCGACGGCGGCACCGCGGGCGGCGTCGACCAGGGCGACGCCCGGATCACCGAGCAGGAGCTGCGCGACGTCCACCTGCCGCCGTTCCGGGCCGCGGTGGAGCGCGGCGTCGGCTCGGTGATGATCTCCTACAGCAGCTGGAACGGCGTCAAGGCGCACGGCCACCGCTACCTGATCACCGACCTGCTCAAGGGCGAGCTGGGCTTCACCGGCTTCGTGGTCTCCGACTGGGCGGGCATCGACCAGATCGACGGCGCGGTCGGCTTCACCGGCGCGGAGATCACCGCCGCGGTCAACGCGGGCGTCGACATGGTCATGGTCCCGAACGACTACCGGCGGTTCACCGCCCTGCTCAAGGCCGAGGTCCAGGCCGGGCGCATCACCCAGGCGCGCCTGGACGACGCCAACCGCCGCATCCTGGCCAAGAAGTTCGAGCTGGGCCTGTTCGAGCGCCCGTTCACCGACCGCTCGCTGACCCCGACGGTCGGCTCGGCCGCGCACCGCGACCTGGCCCGCGAGGCCGTCCGGGAGTCGCAGGTGCTGCTGCGCAACGACGGCGTGCTGCCGCTGAGCAGGTCCGGCCGGTACTTCGTGGCGGGCAAGTCGGCCGACAACATCGGCTACCAGAGCGGCGGTTGGACGATCAGCTGGCAGGGCGGCAGCGGCAACACCACGCCGGGCACCACCATCCTCCAGGGCCTGCGCGACGCGGGCGGCAACGTCACCTACGACCGCTACGGCAACGGCGTGAGCAACGCCTACACGGCGGCGATCGCGGTGGTCGGCGAGACGCCGTACGCCGAGGGCCGGGGCGACCGGCCGAACGGCCTCGGCCTGGACCAGGAGGACCTGACCACGATCAACCGGCTCCGCTCCGCGGGCATCCCGGTCGTGGTCGTGCTGGTCTCCGGCCGCCCGATGGACGTCGCGGGCCAGGTCGGCAACTGGAACGCCCTGCTCGCCTCCTGGCTGCCGGGCACCGAGGGGCGCGGCGTGGCCGACGTGCTGCTCGGCGACCACAACCCGACCGGCAAACTGCCGATGACCTGGATGAACAGCTCCTCGCAGCAGCCGATCAACGCCGGCGACGGCAAGGCCGCCCTCTACCCGCTGGGCCACGGCCTGAGCTACGGCCCGACCACCACCACCAGCACGACCACGACCACAACCACCACGACCACAACCACCACGACGACGACCACCACCACCACGACCACCACGCCCCCTCCGGGGGAGGGCTGCACCGCGACCACCCGCGTGGCGAGCTCCTGGCAGGGCGGCTTCCAGGCCGAGGTCACCGTGACCAACCGCGCCGCCGCGCGGTCCACCGGCTGGACGGTCGCCTGGAGCACCGGCAACACGATCACCAGCCTGTGGAACGGCAGGCTCTCGCAGTCCGGTTCCCAGGTCTCCGTGGACGATGTCGGGTGGAACGGCGCGCTCGCGCCGGGCGCCTCCGCCACGTTCGGCTACACCGCGAACGGCTCGCCGTCGGCCCCCGAGCTGAGCTGCCGGCTGAGGTGACCCGCTGAGATCACGCTCTGGGAGCGCTCCCCAACCCTGCGTCATCCGGACCAGCGAGAGCCTGCCTTCGGCCTACGGGGCAGGAGCTGTCGGGCCCAACTTGTCAAGCCTTTGTGGTCCAACCCTCTTTTCACGGTGTTTCGATGCCGTTACAGTCCCCGACTGGGAGCGCTCCCAGAACACCTCCACCGCCCTGCACCCCGGAGGAACCGCATGCGACGACGCATGTACAGAGCGCTGTCCGGCACCCTCGCGGTGCTGGTCGGCGCGCTGTTGTCCACCCCGCTCCAGGCCCCCGCGGCGGCCGCGCCGGCGTTCAACTACGGCGAGGCCCTCCAGAAGTCGATCTGGTTCTACGACGCCCAGCGGTCGGGCGACCTGCCCGCCGACAACCGGGTGTCCTGGCGCGGCGACTCGGCGCTCCAGGACGGCCGGGACGTGGGGCTGGACCTGTCCGGCGGCTTCTACGACGCCGGCGACCACGTGAAGTTCGGCCTGCCCTTCGCGGCCACCATGACCATGCTGGCCTGGGGCGCGGTGGAGAACCGCGACGCCTACGAGGGGTCGGGCCAGCTGCGGCACCTGCTGGCCAACCTCAAGTGGGGCACCGACTGGATCATCAAGGCGCACCCGTCGCCCAACGTGGTCTACGGCCAGGTCGGCGGGGGCGACGACGACCACAAGTGGTGGGGCGCCGCCGAGGTCATGCGCATGGCGCGCCCGTCGTACAAAGTGGACGCCTCCTGCCCCGGCTCGGACCTCGCGGGCGAGTACGCCGCGGCGATGGCCGCCTCCTCCATGGTGTTCCGGCAGAGCGACCCGGCCTACGCGGCCACCCTGCTGACGCACGCCAAGCAGCTCTACAGCTTCGCCGACACCTACCGCGGCAAGTACAGCTCCTGCATCACGGACGCGGCGAAGTTCTACAACTCCCACAGCGGTTACCAGGACGAGCTGGTGTGGGGCGCGGTCTGGCTGCACCGCGCCACCGGCGAGCAGTCCTACCTGGACAAGGCGAAGACCGAGTACCAGAAGCTGTCCACCGAGCCGCAGACGACCACCCGCTCGTACCGCTGGACCATCGCGTGGGACGACAAGTCCTACGGCGCCTACGCCCTGATGGCCAAGCTCACCGGCGAGCAGCAGTACGTCGACGACACCAACCGCTGGCTGGACTACTGGACCACCGGCTACAACGGCAACCGGGTGCGGTACTCCCCGGGCGGCCAGGCCCACCTCGACACCTGGGGCTCGCTGCGGTACGCGGCCAACACCGCGTTCGTCGCGCTGCTCCACGGCGACTGGCTGCGCGAGCGCGACCCGGCCCGCGCCGCCGCCTACCACGACTTCGGCGTGCGGCAGGTCAACTACGCGCTGGGCGACAACCCGCGCAACGCCAGCTACGTCGTCGGCTTTGGCGCCAACCCGCCGCGCAACCCGCACCACCGCACCGCGCACGGCGCGTGGGCCGACACCATGCAGGAACCCGCGACCAGCAGGCACGTCCTGTACGGCGCGCTCGTCGGCGGCCCCGGCACCAACAACGACGCCTACAAGGACGACCGCACCGACTTCGTCGCCAACGAGGTCGCGCTCGACTACAACGCCGGCTTCACCGGCGCGCTCGCCCGGCTCTACAAGGAGTACGGCGGCACGCCCCTGGCGAACTTCCCGGTCGCCGAGACCCCCGACGGCCCCGAGCTGACCGTCCAGGCGTCGGTCAACCAGAGCGCGGCCGGCTTCACCGAGGTCAAGGCGTTCGTCATCAACAAGAGCGCGTGGCCCGCCCGGACGTTCAACGGCTCCCTGCGCTACTACTTCACCCTCGACGGGACCACCACGCCCGACCAGGTCACGGTCACCACGAACTACAACCAGTGCGGCACGCCGAGCGCGCCCCGACCGCACGGCGGCCGCGTCTACTACGTCGACGTCCCGTGCCCGGACGTGTACCCCGGCGGGCAGTCCGCCCACCGGCACGAGGTGCAGTTCCGCATCACCAGCGCGGGCGCCTGGGACCCGACGAACGACTGGTCCTACGAAGGGCTGGGCCAGGGCAACACCGTCGCCCTCACCGACCGCCTGACCCTCGTCCAGGACGGCGCGGTGCAGTGGGGCCGGGAGCCCGGTCCGGCCGTCGAGGACCGCGAGGCCCCGTCCGCCCCCACCGGGCTGCGGGTCTCGAACGTGGGCGCCACCGGCGCCACGCTGAGCTGGACGGCGTCCACCGACAACGTCGGGGTGGCCGGCTATGACGTGCTCCTGGCGGACGGCACGTCAGCAGGTGCTTCGGCCACCCCGACGTTCCAGCTCACCGGACTGACCCCGGACACGCCGCAGACCTTCGCGGTCCGGGCCAGGGACGCGGCCGGCAACACCTCCGCCGCCAGCGCCGTCGTCACCTTCCGCACCGCGCGCGAGGACACCGGCGGCGGTGGCGGGACCCTCGCCGTCCAGCAGCGGGGCAACGGTTCCGCGACCTCCAACCAGATCGGCGCCACGCTCGCGCTGGTCAACCGGGGCACCACCGCCGTCGACCGCTCGACGGCCACCCTGCGGTACTGGTTCACCGGGGACTCGTCCAACGCCGGCTACCAGGTTTTCTGCGACTGGGCCGCGGTCGGCTGCGCCAACGTGCGCGCCACGGTGGTGAAGCTGCCGAGCGCGCGGGCCGGCGCCGACGCCTACGTCCAGCTGTCCTTCACCGCGGGCTCCCTCGCGCCCGGCGCGAGCACCGGCGACATCCAGCTGCGGGTGGCCAAGTCCGACTGGTCCACCTTCGACCAGACCAACGACCACAGCTACCGGGTCAGCGCCGCGCTGACCGACTTCGACCGGGTCACCGCCTACGCGGGCGGCACCCTCTCCTGGGGCACGGAGCCCTGACCCAGTCTCGGGGCGGGGGGGTGTGGGCGCCCCCGCCCCCCCGGCCGCCGCCCCCCCCCCCCCCCCCCCCCCCCCCCCCCCCCCCCCCCCCGGGCGAGTATAAAAAAAAGAAGCGGGCGGCGCGTTAT
>NZ_JBHWIE010000353.1:0-7121 GCF_042732085.1 Actinosynnema sp. NPDC059797 | reverse complement strand
GTCGGCGAACCGCCCGCCGTCGGGGTTGTCGGCCGTCGCCGGCCCCGGCCGGAGCGCGGCGGGCAGCGGGTTCGCGAGGCCGGGCGCCGGTCCGGTCGCCGCCGTGTCCCGCACCCACCCGTCCGGGTCGCGGACCTGGAAGAACGAGGGGACCTCCCCGCGTTCGGCGGCCGGCCGCAGCGGGCCGGGCACCTCGGCCGGGGCGGAGCCCGAGAGCAGGTCGTCGCGGAACCCGCGCCCCACCGAGACCAGGACGTCGTCCTTGGCGTCGCCGGACCAGTCCTGGACGGCGCCGAAGACCGCGCCGACCGAGGCGCACAGGGCCAGCGCCAACAGGCCCACCATGGTCAGGACGAGCCGCGCGCGCAACGACATCAGGCGGGCACGCCCCGCCGGGGGCGCGAGTCCGGCAGCCGCACGACGTAGCCGACGCGGGCGACGGTGTGGATCAGCGGCGGCTCGAACACGTCGACCTTGCGCCGCAGGTAGGAGATGTAGGTCTGGACGACGCCGTCGTTGCCGTTGAAGTCGTACTCCCAGACGTGGTCGAGGATCTGCCGCTTCGACAGCACCCGCCCGGCGTTGGCCACCAGGTAGCGCAGCAGCTTGAACTCGGTCGGCGTCAGGTCGACCGGCTCGCCGTGCCTGCGCACGGAGTGGGCGTCCACGTCGACCTCCAGGTCGGCGAAGCGCAGCACGCCGCCGCCGCGCGCCTCCGGCGCGGCGCGCCGCAGCACGGTCCGGACCCTCACGACCAACTCCTCCAGGCTGAACGGCTTGGTGACGTAGTCGTCGCCGCCCGCGGTCAGGCCGGTGATCTTGTCCTCGGTGGCGTCCCGGGCGGTCAGGAACACGACGGGCGCCCGGACGCCCTCGCGGCGCAGCCTGCGGCACAGGTCGACGCCCGAGGCGTCCGGCAGCACCACGTCGAGCACGATGAGGTCCGGGGCGAACGTGCCGACCCGGCGCAGCGCCTCGCCACCGGAGTTGGCCGTCGCGGTCTCGAAACCGCCGTAGCGCAGGGCCGTGGCCACCAGGTCGGCGAGGTAGCGCTCGTCGTCGACGACCAGGACGCGGGTCGATCTGTCCGTCACGCGCACAGTGTGCCGCAGGCCCGGCGCGGTGAGCGGTTTTGACAGAGAACTCCCAGAACGGTCGCAGGGCGCCGGAAGACCCGGCTGGTGACCTGGTGGGCATGGAAAACCTGTCCAGGTTCGTGCTGAGCCGCAAACGCCTGGTCGGCGTGCTCGCCGCGGCCCTGCTGCTCGCGGGTGGCGGCGCGATCGCCCTGCTGCTGCCCTCGGTCTCGGAGCGCAACGCCTACCCCGGGCTGCCGGCGTACGAGGCGAACCAGCGGATCCTGTCCACTTACGGCACGGGCGGCTACGAACGCCCGGTCGTCCCCGTGGTCACCCTCCCGGAGGGCACGACGGTCGGGTCACCGGGGGTGCGCGCGGCGCTGGGCGAGGCGTTCGCCGCCGCGGCGGACGCCGGCCGCGCCCGGGTGGTGTCCTTCGCCGACACCGGGGACCGGCTGTTCGTCGGCGACGACGGCCGCACCACCTACGGGCTCGTCTTCGGCCCGCCGGTGGAGCAGGGCGGGCTGCCCGGCAGCGCCCTCGGCGAGGGTTCCGACCTCGCCGGAGTGGTCGCCGCGGCCATGCGCCCCGCACTGCCGCCGGGAGCGGTCCTGCACGTGACCGGCCTGGACCCGCTGGCGACCGGGGTCGACGCGGGCGGCTTGAACGTGCCCGTCAAGCTGGCGGTCACCATCGCGGCGGCCGTGGCGCTGCTGGCGTGGGTGTTCCGGTCCGCCCTGGCCCTCGTCCCGCTGCTGACGGCGTTCGTCGCGGTGCCGGTGTCGTTCGTCGGCCTGCTGCTCGCGAGCGCCTTCGTCGAGGTGCACGAGACGACGCTGATCATGTTGCCGCTGTTCGGGATCGGCATCGCGGTCGACTACGCGCTGGTCCTGGTGGCCCGGTGGCGGGAGGAGCGGGCGCGGGGCGTCGAGGGGGACGCGGCGGTGCACCGCGCGATGGCCACCGCCGGCCACTCGATCGCGTTCAGCGGCGGTGTGGTGGCCATCGGCCTGCTCACCATGGTGGTGCTGCCGATCCCGTTGCTGCGCAGCCTCGGCGTCGGCGGCACGCTGGTCACCGCCGCGTCCGCGCTGACCTCGCTGACCCTGTTGCCGCTGCTGCTGTCCTCGGCGGGCCGGCGACTCGACCGGGGGAACCGCGTCGACCGGCGCGAGGCGGCCGCGGGGCGCTGGTGGACGGCGTGGGCGCGGGGCGTCGTGCGGTTCCGCGTGCTCGGCGTGGCACTGGCGGGCGGTGTGCTGGCCGCGCTCGCGCTGGTGGCGACGGGCCTCAACCTCAGCGTGCCGGAAACGGCGGACCTGGCCCCGTCCGGTCCCGGGCGGGACGGGTTGTCGGCGCTGTCGGCGGCCGGGGTCCCGTCCGGGGTGCTCACCTCGTTCGACGTGTTCGTCCCCGCGGGCACGCCCCTCGCGGACGTGGTGGCGCGGCTGCGAGACCTGCCCGGCGTGCACGGCGCGGTGACCGGGACCGGCGCGCCCTGGCGGCGCGACGGGTCGGCCCTGGTGACGGTGCTCCCGGTCGCCGAAGGGGGCGCCGCCGAGGGCGAGCGGACCGTCGAGCGCGTGGTGGCCGCCGTCCCGGACGGCGTCCTGGTCGGCGGCAACGTCACCCAGCAGAGGGACTACGTCCAAGTCACCTACGCCGCGTTCCCCTGGATGCTGGCCCTGCTGTCGCTGGTCACCTACGTCGTGCTGGTCCGGGCGTTCCGGTCGCTGCTGCTGCCGCTGAAGGCGATCCTGCTCAACCTGCTGTCGCTGGGCGCGGTGCTCGGCGCGATGGTGCTGCTGTGGCAGTGGGGGTGGGGCACGGAGGCGCTGCTGGGCATCCGGCCGGACGGTGCGGTCGGCACGTTCGTCCCGGTGACCGTCTTCGCGTTCCTCTACGGGCTGTCGATGGACTACGAGGTCTTCGTCATCGCGCGGATGCGCGAGGAGTACGACCGGACCGGCGACACCGCGACGGCCGTGGTGGCCGGAGTCGGGCGCACCGGGCGGCTGGTGACGTGCGCGGCGCTGGTCCTGTTCTTCTCGTTCGCCTCGATGGCCGCCGGCGGCGAGCTGGACGTGGTCGTCTTCTCCTCGGGCGTGGCGCTGGGCGTCGTCCTGGACGCGACGCTGATCAGGTCGGTGCTGGTGCCCGCCGCGGTGGCGGTGATGGGCCGGTGGAACTGGTGGCTGCCCGCCTGGGCCGCGCGTCCGCTGCGCGTGCCGCCATCCCCGTTGGGCGCGGACCGGGTGGCGGGGCCGGCCGCGGGGCGGGTGGTCGGCTGAGCGGCCTTCCACGCGGGGTGGGGCGGCGGGCGGCGGTGCGCCGCCGTCACACCTGGTGCGCCCCCGGCCGGCCCGACTCGACGACGAACGACGCGAAGACGGACTCCGGCGCGTCACGACGGCTCACGGTCGGGACCGTCCTGAGGTCCGCGGTCATCCGCGCACCGTCCACGTGGCAGCGGACGTACCCCCGGCGGTCGCCGTCGAAGAACTTGATGTGCGGGTTGTGCTCGATCATCGGCCCGTAGTACGGCCCGTACACCGCGCCGTCCCCGTTGGACGAGATCGACGTGCCGACGAACTCCGTGCCGACGACCGGCGACGAGGGGCGGTCGAAGTCCTGGTGGATGTCGTTGACGAACGTCGAGTGCCAGTCGCCCGTGATCACGACCGGGTTGGCGACCCGGTGCCGGACCCACGTGTCGGTCAGCCGCTTGCGCGCGGCCGGGTAGCCGTCCCAGGCGTCGTGCCACAGCCGGTCGCCGGCCGTGCCGTCGTGGTCCAGCCGGCCCACCATCACGTTGCTGCCCAGGACGTTCCACCGGGCCTCGGACGCGGCCAGCCCGTCGAAGAGCCACTTCTCCTGCGCGAAGCCCAGCATCGTCACGTCGGGGTCGTAGCCGCCCGTGCACGCGTCAGCCTCGCCCCAGCCGCAGGGCGGGACGCTCCGGTACTGCCTGCCGTCGACGATGTCGAGCTGGGCGAGCCGGCCCCAGCGCAGGCGCCGGTGGATCCGGGCGCGGTCGAGCGCCGCCCGGCGGACGGGCTGGTGCTCGTACCACGCCTGGTAGGCCGCGGCCCGCAGCGCGGTGACGTCCCCGGCGTGCTCCTGGCGGGTGCCCGCGTAGTCGTTCTTCACCTCGTGGTCGTCCCACGTGACGGCCCAGGGGAACCTCGCGTGGGCCGCCTGGAGGTCCGGGTCGCCCTTGTAGAGGGCGTACTGCATCCGCCAGCGCTCCAGGTCCTGGGGCGCGGACCTCAGCACGTCCGGTGTGCCGGTTCGCCGGAGGCCGCCGTCCGCCGGGATGCCGCCCTCGTAGACGTAGTCGCCCAGGTGCACCACGAGGTCGAGGTCGTCGTCGGCCATGTGCCGGTACGACGGGTAGTAGCCGCTCGCCCAGTCCTGGCACGACGCGAACGCGAAGGCCAGCGAACCACCCGGGGCGCCGGCGGCCGGCGCGGTGCGCGTGCGCCCGACCGGCGAGGTCTCGCCGCGGTAGCGGAAGCGGTAGAACCACTCCCGGTCCGGCGTCAGGCCGTCGACCTCGACGTGGACCGAGTGGGCCAGTTCCGGGAGCGCCCACGCGGTGCCGCCGGTGACGACCCGGCGGAACCCCTCGTCCCGGGCGACCTGCCACTGGACCGGCACCCTGGTGCGCGGCATCCCGCCGCCGGGCTCGAACGGCTCCGGGACGAGCCTCGTCCACAGCACGGCGCCCGTCGCCGTCGGGTCGCCGCTGGCCACGCCGAGCCGGAACGGGTGGTTGCGGCTGCCGGGCCGCGGCGCGGCCGCCGCGTGGTCGGCGGGCACCTGGGACAGCGCGGCCGCGCCGGCGGTGGTCGAGAGCGCGGCGAGGAACTGCCGCCTGCCCATGGAGGTCGTCACGGCGCACTGTCTAACCCGCGCCGGTGGCCGACAGGCGAGCGCCAGGTGAACGGGCCCTGGAGTTCTCGGCTCAGGCTTCTCCCGACCGCACCGCCCGGTCGCCGTGGTCGCGCCGCCGCCACTCCTCGGTGAGCCGGCCCGGCCGGGACGGCGCGGAAACCGCGTGACCGCGCGGTGCGTCGAACCCGTCGGGAGGGCGCGGACGCGCCTCCGGCGACGACGAGAGGTCACACCGCGCGATGGGCAGGATCTGGTTCCCCGGCAACCCGTGGCCCGACGGCCACCGGATCGCGATGTTCGCCTGGAACGGCAGGCTCGACCACGACGGGCGCCTGTGGTTCAACCTGGAGCTGACCACGGCGCCGTACCTGGAGACCCCGCCGTCCGAGGCCGTCGCGGGAACCGATCACTGGTCCTCGGCGGAGACGTGGGAGGAGTACGAGCGCTGCTGGCTGACCTCCTACGGCTTCGGCGACCTCCTCGCGGGCACGCCGGAACGGCCGTTCCGCCTGACCCGCCCCCACCGGCTGACCGCCGACCCGCTGCCCCTCTCCCGCCCCGGGGCCGACCTGACCTGGTTCACCCACGTGCTCGGCCACGACGCCAGCGCCGACCACGAACTCGTCTTCACCCCCGAGGCGACCGGGACCGGCCACCGCATCGACTGGACCGCCAAGGTCGCCCTCACCTACCTCCTCGGCGAGGAGGACTTCCGCCACGGCTTCCGCGTCCTGCTGCGCGACCGCGCGCCGGGCGACATCTCCTTCCCGGACGACGTGCCGGTCCACCGGGCGCGCGAGATGCTGGCGGCGGTGGTCGACGTGCCCGAGCGGTTCACTCCGCGGGACGCGGAGACCCGCACCGTGCTCACCTACACCCCGCCCACCGGGGCCTGACGGTGCGCGGCGGCGCGCTCGACCGGTTGCGGTGGGCGGTCGTCAACACCGCCGCGAGGGTGTCGCGCAACGCCCGGCGGCGGCGCGGCCGGCACGAGGATCGGTTCCTCACCCAGCGGTGCCGGGGTGTCGGCCGCGCCACCGCCCGCACCCGGCTCGACGCGCTGCCGGCCGCGCTGCGCGCCGGCGGCTACGAGGTGCTGGAGGTCGAGGAGGAGTACGTCGTCCACGACGACGCGCTGGACGTCGACCGCGGGTGGCCCGAACCGCACCGGTGGGGCGACCGGCAGGACGTGCGCGACGACCTGTTCGGCAGCACGGCGTCCCGGGGCCGCGGCGAGCCGTCGACCTTCCGCCCGCTGCCGGCCGAGGGGCGGGACGTCCGGCAGCACCGGGTGTTCGACCCGGCGCTCAAGCACTTCGACCGCGCCTACCGGGCGGGCGAGCCGGTGTTCGGCGACCCGGCCGAAGGCGCCCGCTGGTCGGCCGCCCGGCAGGCCGCGATGGCGCACGTGCTCGCGGTCGTGGCCGCCTCGCCGTGGGCGGGGAACCTGGTGCTGCGCAGCAGCGTCGCGCTCCGCGCCTGGCTCGGCGAGGCCGCCCGCGAACCCGGCGACCTGGACTTCGTGGTGGTGCCGAAGAACTTCGCCCCGGACGGCCCGGAGGCGCGGGCGCTGCTGGAGGGCCTGGTGGCCGCCGTCGCCGCCGACCCCGGTCCGGGCCTGCGCGCCGACCAGGTCGCGGCCGAGCACATCTGGACCTACGAGCGGGTGCCGGGCCGGCGGCTGGTGTTCCCGTTCGACGTCGAGGGCCTGCCGCGGGGCGTGGTGCAGGTGGACCTGGTGTTCAACGAGGAGCTGCCCGACGCGCCGGTCACCGTCGAGGTCCCGCCGCTGGGCACGGGGGTGCTCGCCGCGTCGCCGGCCCTGTCCCTGGCCTGGAAGCTCCAGTGGCTGGCGACCGACGTGTACCCGCAGGGCAAGGACCTGTACGACGCCGTGTTGCTCGCCGAGCGCACCCCGCGGGGTGGGCCGGCGAAGCGCAGCTCACGGCGGCGCGGGCCGACGTGGTCCTCGACCTCCCCACCCCGCTCAGTCCCCCCGCGAACCCCCGTCCCGACCGTCGAAGAAGACCACGACCCTCCCCGCCGTCCCGACCTGCACGGTTCGTGCTCGGAGCCAGGCTTCGAAGCGGTCTTCGGACAGGGGTCGGGAGATGAGGTAGCCCTGGGCGACGTCGCAGCCCATGC
>NZ_JBHWIE010000352.1:0-7164 GCF_042732085.1 Actinosynnema sp. NPDC059797 | reverse complement strand
CGGCACGTCCAGCTCCTCGCTGACGTCGACGACGTGGTCCACCCGGTCCGCCCACCCCTCGACCGAGAGGCCGCCGGTCTGGTCGAGCAGCAGCCCGCGCCCGCCGCGCGTCAGCTCGTAGAGGCGCCCCCGCCCGAGCGCCACGTCCCGCAGCCGCCTGCCGAGCAGGTCGTGGCCCTCGCCGAAGTCGTAGCGGATGTCGATCGCGACGACCTTCTCGACCAGGTACCGCTTCACCTCCTCGAGTTCCACCAGCTCCACCAGCAGCCGCCGCACCGCCTGCGGCCCCGGCTCGGTGGACAGCAGCTCCATCTGCGCGCGGGTGTTGTCCAGCACGGAGACGGCCACCGGGCGCCGTTCGGCCTCGTAGGTGTCCAGCAGCCCGTCCGGCGCCCAGCCGCGGACCTCGGCGGCCAGCTTCCAGCCCAGGTTGAACGCGTCCTGGAGGCCGAGGTTGAGGCCCTGGCCGCCGGTCGGCGGGTGGACGTGGACCGCGTCGCCGGCCAGCAGCACCCGGTCGGCCCGGTAGCGCTCGGCCAGCCGGGTGCCGTCGCCGAAGCGGGACAGCCAGCGCGGCGAGTGCACGCCGAAGTCGGTGCCGGCGACCGCCCGCAGTCGGCGCCGGAAGTCCTCCAGCGTCGGCGGGGCGGCGCGGTCCTCGGCCACCCCGTCGGCGGGCACGACGACGCGGCACGCCCCGTTCCCGACGGGACCGACGCCGAACCGCTTCTCGGTCTTGCGGATCTCGGTCACCACCGCCGCCACCTCGTCGAGCGGCGTGGTCACCTGCATCTCGCCCAGCAGCGTCTCGACCCTGGTCGGCTCGCCGGGGAAGTCGATCCCGAGCAGCTTGCGCACCGTGCTGCGACCGCCGTCGCAGCCGACGAGGTAGCGCGAGCGCAGCCGGGTGCCGTCGGCCAGCTCGGCGGTCACCCCGTCGTCGTCCTGGCTCAGCCCGACCAGCTCGCAGCCGCGCCGGATCTCGGCGCCGACCTCGACGGCGCGTTCGGCGAGCAGGCGGTCGGTGGTCGGCTGCGGGATGCCGAGGACGTAGGGGTGCGTGGTGTCCAGCCGCTCGGGCGGCGAGGTGGGGATGGCGGCGAAACCACCGATCGGGTGCTTCTTGCCGTGCGCGAGGAACCGGTCCAGCAGGCCGCGCTGGTCCATCACCTCGATGCTGCGCACGTGCAGGCCGAGCGAGCGGACCACCTCGGTCGGCTCCGCCTCCCGCTCCAGCACGAGCACCCGCACGTCGTGCAGCCGCAGCTCGCCGGCCAGCATCAGGCCGGTCGGCCCGCCACCGGCGATGATCACGTCGAACATGAACCGCCCATTCATTGGTTTTTTCCGGCCGGTCTTCTTGGGTGTTCCGGCCGAGTTCGCTTACGTCGCGAATTCCTGATTCACGCAGGTCGTGGCTTCGGCCGCACATTCTGCGACAGCACCCCGGTCTTGCCGCAAGACCCCCTGTGCGCTATAAGTTGAAGGTGGCGGGGAGACGGTGTTCTCCCCGCCTTTCGCGTTCGGCGCGCAGGGTGAAATTCCCCGGGGCGGTGGTCAGGACCGCCCGGCGTGCGGCACGCTGCGAGGTGGCAGTGACGCCGATCACACCCGCACCCGGAGGTCACCCGTGAACGCCCGCCTTCGCCGCGCCCTGTCCGCCGCCACGGGGGTGGTCGCCCTGGTCTTACCGGTGGCGTCGCCCTGGTCGCCCGCCGCGGCCGCGGAACCCCTGTCGTACGTCGCGCTCGGCGACTCCGCGGCGTCCGGACCGCTGATCCCCATCCCGACCGGTCCGCCGGCCTGCGGCCGGTCCACGCGCAACTACCCGCACGAGCTGGCGGCCCGGCTCGGCGCGTCGCTGACCGACGTGACGTGCGGCGGCGCGTCGACCAGGCACCTGGCACAGCCCCAGGAGCTGTCGCTGCTCGGCCTGCCCGCCGGCACCGCGCCGCCGCAGTTCGACGCGCTGCGCCCGGACACCGACCTGGTCACGTTGACCATGGGCGGCAACGATGTGGGCCTGGTCGGCATCGCCGAGGACTGCGTGCGGCTCGACCCCGCGGCCACGCCGTGCCGGGGCGAGCACGAGGCGCGCCTCGCCCAGCGCCTGGCCGAGTTCGGGCCCAGGCTGGCCGCCGCCCTGGACGGCATCCGCGCGCGGTCGCCGCAGGCTCGCGTGATCACCACCGGCTACGGCCTCTACATCAAGCCCGGCGGCTGCTGGCCGTTCCAGCCGGTCCTGCCGGCGGACGCCGACTTCCTCCAGGGCGGCGTGGACCGGCTCAACCTGGTCATCGCCGAGCAGAGCGCGGCGCACGGCGCGGAGTACGTCGACCTGAGGACGCCGAGCGCCGGGCACGACGCGTGCCAACTCCCCGCGGACAAGTGGGTCGAGGGGTACGTGCCGACCGACCTCGCCGCGCCGCTGCACCCCAACGCGCGCGGTGAGGCGAACTACGCCCGGATCGTCGCCGGCCACCTGGGGGCGTGACGTGAGGCTGACCCTGGTCATCGCCCTGCTCTCCCTCGCCGTCGTCGCGCCCGCGCCGGTCGCCGCCGCCCTGCCCGCCGCCCAGCCCGGCGGCTGCGACCCGCTCGGCGGCGGCTCCGAGTGCCTGCTGCCCTTCCCCAGCGACTGGCACACCCGGCCCGACCCGACCACGCCGACCGGGCGGCGGCTCGCGCTCACCCGGGACGTGCTGCCGCGCAACGCCCTGGGCAGCGCGGTGGACCCGACGCCGTGGAACCGGGCGGACGGTTTCTCCCCCGGCTCCGCGCTGATCGTCCACGTGCCGGGCCTCGACCCGGTGGCGACCGGGATGGCCCCGGTCACCGACATCGGCCGCTCGCTCGACGCGGACTCGCCCGTCGTGCTGCTGGACGCGGCGACCGGCGAGCGGTGGCCGCACTGGGCTGAGGTCGACACCAACGACCCGCAGGGCCGGGCGCTGCTGGTCCACCCCGCCCGCAACTTCCGCGACGGGCACCGGTACGTCGTGGCGCTGCGGGGCCTGAGGGACGCCGCCGGCGGTCCGATCGCGCCGAACGCCGCGTACGCGCGGATCGCCGGGGCGCCGCTGCCCGACCACGACCCGCTGGCCGCGCGGCAGCGGCAGCTCCGGCCCGCCCTGGCGGCGCTCGCGGCGCACGGCCTCGACCCGCTCTCCCTGCACCTGGCGTGGGACTTCACGGTCGCGAGCACGCACGGCCTGACCCGCGACCTGTTCACCATCCGCGACGACGCCCTGCGCGCCCTGGGGTCGCGGGCGCCGGCGTCGACCGTCACCGGGGTCACCGACTTCACGCCCGAGCAGGACGCGCGCATCGCCCGCGAGGTCACCGGCCGGGTCACCGTGCCGAGCTACCTGGCGCTGCCCGGCGGCCTGCCCGGTTCGGTGCTCCGGCGCGACGCGGACGGCACGCCGCGCCGCTCCCTGTTCGGCTCGATCGAGGCGGGGTTCCGCTGCGAGGTGCCGAGGTCGGCGTTCACCCGGCCGTCGTGGCCCGCCCTGTACGGCCACGGGTTGCTGGGCTCGCGCTCGGAGGTGGGCGCGGGCAACGTGAAGGCGATGGCCGCCGAGCACGGGTTCACCTTCTGCGCCACCGACTGGATCGGCATGGCGCAGGACGACATCCCGGTGGTGCTGGCCGCGCTGGCCGACGTGAACCTGTTCGCCGCGATCCCCGAGCGCTCGCAGCAGGGCGTGCTCAACGCGATCTTCCTGGGCCGGGCGCTGGCGCACCCGGAAGGGCTGGTCGCGCACCAGGCGTTCCGCACCGACGACGGCCGCCCGCTGGTGGACACCACCCGCCCGCTGGTCTTCGACGGCAACAGCCAGGGCGGCATCCTGGGCGGCGCGCTGGTCGCGGCCTCGCCGGACCTCGGCGCCGCGGTCCTCGGCGTCACCGGCATGAACTACGGCCTGCTGCTCAACCGCAGCAGCGATTTCGCGCCGTTCCACCGGGTGCTGGACCTGTCCTACCCGGACCGGCTGCGCCAGCAGGTCGTCATCCAGCTGTTGCAACTGCTGTGGGACCGGGGCGAGACCAACGGCTACGCCAACCGGCTCGGCGACCGCCGCGTGCTGATGCACATCGCGTTCGGCGACCACCAGGTCGCGAACGTCGCGGCGGACGTGCAGGCGCGCACGATCGGCGCCCGCCTGGTCGCACCGGCCCTGGCGCCCGGCCGCAGCCCGGACCGCGTGCCGCACTGGGGCATCGAGCCCGCGCCGCTGCCGCACGCCGGTTCGGCGATGGTGGTGTGGGACAGCGGCACGCCCGCACCGCCGACCACGAACACGCCGCCGACCGAACCGGAGTACGGCCGCGACCCGCACTCCGACCCGCGCTCGTCCGCTGACGCGCGCCGGCAGAAGGCGGTTTTCCTGACCACCGGGGTGGTGGTGGACGTGTGCGGTGGAGCGCCCTGCACGGCGCTGCCGGTGGGGTGATCGGGAACTGCCGGCCGGCAGGTGGCGCCGGCCGGCAGGCAGTGGAGGACGGCGGTCGGCGGATGGCGCCGGGCGGCGGGCGGTGAAGGGCGGTGGCGAAGAGCGGCGGGCGGCGGCTGGTGGGCGGCGGCGGGCGGCGTATGGCGGCGGACCGTAGGCGGCAGGCGGGCGGCGGATGGTCCCGGCGGCGTCGAGCCGGCGCGGCGGCGTGCGTTCCCCCGCGCGGGGTTCCGGTCAGCCCGATCGGCCCAGTGGCGCGGCACCGTGCGGCACTGGCGGTGAGTGCCTGGTCCTCGTTCGAGTGCTTGTCCCGCGAGCGCCCGGAACCGTTGATCTCCTGTGGCACAGTGGGTTTGACGAAAGGCCGGGTCACGAGCACGGGGGAACACCATGTCCGATCTCGTCGAACGAGTGCGCGCCCTCATCCCCCTGCTCCGGTCCAACGCCGCGCGCTGCACCGCCGACCGCCGCGTCCCCCGCGAGAACCTGGACGCCCTGCGCGAGACCGGCCTGTTCCGCGTGGCCCTGCCCCGTCACCTGGGCGGCCTGGAGTGCGACGTGCGCACGAAGTTCGCGGCGATCACCGAGGTCAGCCGGGGCTGCGGCTCCACCGCCTGGGTCTCGATCATCTACCTGGACTCCGTCTTCCTGTACGCGAAGTTCCCCGACGAGGTGCAGGAGGAGGTCTTCGCCGACCCGGAGGCCTTCCACTGCACCACCCTGGCCGCGCCGGGGCGGGCGGTGCCGGTCGACGGCGGGTACCTCGTGTCCGGCCGCTGGCCGTTCAACAGCGGGTGCCTGGACGCCTCGTACATGCTCCAGCCGGCCGTCGTCGAGGGTGGCGGGTTGGCGCAGTTCATCATCCCCGCGCGCGAGCTGACCATCGAGGACGACTGGTACGTCAGCGGTTTGGAGGGCACCGGCAGCAACACGGCGTCCGGCCGGGACGTCTTCGTGCCGCACCGGCACGTGATCGAGGCGTCGCGGCTGCTCGACCAGGAGCACCGCAGCGAGCGCAACGCGGGCTCGCCGTTCTTCCGCCACCCGCCGCTCCCCTACCTGCTCACCAGCGCCGCCGCGGCCTTCGTCGGCATGGCTGAGGCGGCGTACGAGTTCTACCTGGAGCGGCTGCCCCACCGCGGCCAGGTCGCCTACTCGGGCCCCGTCCTCCACCGCGACGCCGCGGTCACCCACCTCCAGGTCGCCGAGTCCCGGATGAAGATCGACTCCGCCCGCCTGCTGGCCGAGCAGGCCGCCGACCTGCTCGACGAGCGCGTCGCCACCGGCGCGGGGTGCGACCGCGACGACCGGGCCAGGGTCTGGGGCCAGGTCGCCTACGTGACGAGGCTCTGCACCGAGGCGGTCGAGGCGCTGCGCCTGGGTTCGGGGGCGTCGGGCATCACCACGAAGCTGCCCATCCACCGGATCGCCAGGGACGTCCAGGCGCTGGCCACGCACGCGGTCCTGACCCCGACCACCGGCATCGAGCACTACGGCCGCGCGCTGTGCGGCGTCGAGCCGAGCACGCCGCTGGTGTAGGCCCGGGGCGGTCTCAGCGGGACCGGGTCGCCGCGGCGATCAGGGTGATCAGCTGGCGGCGGAAGTGGTCGTAGTCGTCCACCGCGCCGAGCAGCGACTCGGACTCCTGCTCCTCGCGGCGGGCGACGGCCAGCACGTCCCGGCCCGGCGGGGTGATCTCGACCAGCGTGCGGCGGCGGTCCCGGGTGTCGGGGCGGCGGGTGACGTGCCCGGAGCGGTCCAGGCGGTCGATGGTGCGGCTCATCGTCTGGTCGGTCACCTTGCACAGCGTCGCCAGCTCGCGCTGGGCCAGCGGGCCGTCGGCGAGGTGGTGCAGCGCGATCAGGCCCGCGTGCGTGAGGCCCAGCCCGTTCAGCACCTCGTCGAACCGGCTCTCCACGACGCGCGCGGCCACCGACAGCAGTCGCCCGGTCGGCCAGGAGTCGACGTCGGAGCGCACCTGGTCCGGCCGGTGCGACACCTCCCGTTCGTCCCCTCGGCCCATCCGACCATCTTCGCAGAGCGGTCCGGACGGGCGCCCCCGGGAGGCGAATCGTTCAGCTTGCTGACCGTTTGCCATGATGCTCAGCATGCTGAACGTTGTGCGGGGTCGCAGTCGGCTGCTGGTGTGGGGGGTGGTCGGGAGCTTCGCCCTGACCGGCCTGGTGTGGCTGCTCGGGCAGCGGCTGCACGGGGTCGCCCTGCTGCCCGACCAGGGTGCCTCCTGGTACTACTGGAAGCTGCCGGAGCCCACGTCCTGGACGCGCGCGTCGGCGTGGGCCGGGTACGTGGCGCACCAGGTCGTGTCGTGGGGCCTCATCTACTACGCGCAGACGCGGGTCCGCCGCTACACCACCGGCCTGCACCGGGTGAACGTCGTCGCGCTCGCCGTCAACGGCGGGTTCATCGCCCTGCACGCCCTCCAGACCCAGGTGTTCTACGACGGCATCGCCCAGGACGTGTCGATCTTCAGCTCGCAGGGTTCCGTGGTGCTGCTGCTGGTGGCCGTGCTGCTGATGGAGAACCGGCGACGCGGGCTGTTCTTCGGCCGTCCCGCGCCGATCGCGGCCGACGTCGTGGGGTTCGTGCGGCGGTACCACGGCTACCTGTTCAGCTGGGCCGCGGTCTACACGTTCTGGTATCACCCGATGGAGTCCACCAGCGGCCACCTCATCGGGTTCTTCTACAT
>NZ_JBHWIE010000351.1:0-7183 GCF_042732085.1 Actinosynnema sp. NPDC059797 | reverse complement strand
CCGCCGCCCACCCCGGCGGGCCGGCCTCGCACCCCGTTCCCGCCCCCGTTCCCGCGCGAGCCGGAACCGGGTGGTGTGGCGGTTCACTCCGTGCACGACGGAGCCCGAGCCGCTGGTGCGACGCTCGAACTCCCACGCGGGGACGCATCCCGTCGGGCGGGCCGCGTCGCGCCTTTTTCGCCTGTGCGCAAATCGGGGTTTCCGGACGTTCCCGCACCCGGTCGTGTCGCACAGCACGTCGTCGGCGGGGAACGCGTACAACGCCACTCGCGTGTTCACCGACGACAACATGTCCACGAGCTACGAACTCGGGCTGAGCGTCGAGTGGGGCAGCCCGACGGGGCAGAGCACCTACCAGCCCTACTGGGTGGACTACACGGGCGGCTACGACTACCGCCCCATCGGGAACTTCTCGAACACGCCCGACGACCGGCGCACACGTTCATGTCGTTCCCGCACTGCGACAACTGCCGGTCCTCGGACCTGTACTACGACTTCAACTTCGCCGGCACGACCAAGGACGGGGCCAACCCCAACTCCCACCACGTGGTGACCGGGTGGGACGTCGACGCCAACGTCGCCAAGGACTCATCCGGTCTGGTCACCGCCTGGGAGGTGGCCAAGCCGCTGGTGCGACCCGGTGCCCTGGCCGCCGCCGAGCCGGTGCGGCGGCGCGCGTCGGTCGCGCCGGTCGACCAGGACTTCTTGCGGCAGTGCGTGGACGAGGACGCGTCGCGCTGCCTGGACGCGGTCCCGGGGCTGCGCGACCGCGTGAGGAAGCGCCTGGTGTGCGAGGCGGGCGCAGCGGTCGCGCAGGCGCGCCCGGCGGACGCCGAGCCCGACGCCCCCGCCTGGATCGCGACGTCCACCGCGGTTCCGCACCGGGTCGCGCCCGCGGCTGCGCCCGCCGCTTTCCCGGAGGCCCGCACCGCCCCGCTGGACGACGTCACCGCCGGCGACTTCAAGTCCGAGTGCCAGGGCAGGTCCGAGGCGCGCGGGACGTTCGGCTGGGCCGAGAGCCGGTTCGAGCAGTGCTTCGTCGGACACCGCGAGGTGGAGCTCAAGGTCAGGCCCGACGTGCCGACGGCCATCGCCGGCGTCGAGTTCGACTACGCGGTGCCGGCACTCTACCGCGTTTCCTCCACCGCTCGGGGGTCGGGGTGGAGCAGGAAGGTCTGCAGCTCCTCGTCCCTGATGCGTTGTGGGTACAGCAGGGACAGCAGTGGCGCGGCCATGGCGGTGGTGACCAGGGCCATGATCACCATCAGGGTGTAGATCTGCTGGTTCAGCAGTCCGAACTGGACGCCGATGCTCAGCACGACCAGTTCGGTCAGGCCCCTGGTGTTCATCAGCGTGCCGAGCACCGCCGCCTGGCGCGGAGGGGTGCCGAAGCAGCGGGCGGCGGTGTAAGCGCCGAGGAACTTGCCCGCGATGGCGGCGGCGAGGATCAGGGCGAGTGCGCCGAGCCCGCCCGCGCCGAGCGTGGAGAGGTCGATGTCCAAGCCCGCCACGATGAAGAATATGGGCAGCAGCAGGACCGAGTTCAGATCGGCGACCCGGTCGTGCACGAGCTCGCGGACGCCGTTGCGCGGCATCACCGCGCCGAGGAGGAACGCGCCGAAGACCAGGTGCAGGCCGATCAACTCGGTCACCGCGGCGGACAGCAGCAGGCTCGCCACGACGACGGCCAGCCGGCCGGGGCCCAGCGCGCGGTCGTGGGGCATGACCCTGGCCAGCAGCGGCCGGACCACCCACCACATGGCCGCCAGGTAGGGGATCGACAGCGCGAGCAGCCACGGTGGTTGGCCGCCCCGGTCGCTGAGCGCCACCGCCACGGCGAGCAGCACCCAGGCCAGCACGTCGTTGATCGCGGCGGAGACGAGCGCCAGCGACCCCATCGGGGTCCGCTGCATGCCCCGGTCGGTCAGGATGCGCGCCAGCACCGGGAACGCCGTGATCGCCATGGCGACGGCGAAGAACACCAGGAACCCGGCACGCAGGCCGGGTGGTGCGTGCCGGTCCGCCAGGCCGATCGCGACCAGCAGGCCGAGGCCGAAGGGCAGGGCGACCGACGCCAGTGCCACCGACATCGCCATGCGGCCGCCTCGGCGCGCGGTGCCGGTGTCCAACTCCATGCCGACCACGAACATGAACAGCGCCACGCCGATGTTGGCCAGCACCGACAGGTCGGCGCGCACCGCGGCGGGGAACAGGGCAGCGCCCGGGGCCGTGGTGATGATGAGCGGCAGCACCAGCACGCCCGCGACGATCTCGCCGATGACGGGGGGTTGCCCGAGGCGCCGCGCGGCCGCGCCGAGCACTCTCGCGAGTGCGATTATCAGCGACAAGTCGACGAGCAGGGTCACGATGTGCGTCATCTGCGGTCCTTCCGCTCGCTCCTGCGGGCCGACATCGCGGTTCCCTCACGGGCATCCCGCCCGAGGCGCGGGGCCGGGTCTTCGAGCCGTCCTCCACCGCCGAGGCCGTCGGCGAGGGCACCGGGCCGGGCCTGGACATCACCTGGCGCACCGTCGTGGAACGCCAGGGCGGCGGCCTGCGCGTCGAGTCCCGACCGGGCGACACCCGCTTCCTGGCCCGCCTGCCGCTGCCCGCGGGGCCGGCGCGGGGAGCGGTCCGGGGAGCCGCGCCGGTGGCGGTCGCGCTCAGCAGTAGAACGTTATCAGCTGGCCCGACGGCAGTCGCCACACCTCGTAGGGCAGGCCCAGCGGCGGCTGGACCCGCTTGACGAACACGGCGCCCTCGGGAGCCTTCTCCGGGCACTGTGAACCACCCGGTGCGGAACCGGACGCCGCCCGACCCGCGGACGGCGCGTCCGCGGACGCCGGAGCGGCGGATGCCGCCGGAGCTGCCAGCGCCAGCGCCGCGCCCAGCGCCGCGGCGGCGAGTGATCTCACCATGTGCAACGTCCCTTCGCCTCTCGGGTCGGGTTTCACGAGGTCGGGGTCCTGCGTTCCGGAGGGGCGCGGGCCCGGCTACTCCGCACCGCGCCCGGTGCCGCTCCCCGCCGTGAGCTGCGGCCACGGGTGGTAGTCCCGCAGGCCGTACAGCAGCGGGGGAGCGGTGGAGCGCCGGACGATGGCCAGCGGGTGCCCGAGGACGACGAGGTGCCCGCCGGTCGGGATGGTCCGCGAGACGGCGCAGTCGGCCACCGTGTGCGCGTGGTCGACCAGGTGCGGGCCCGCCTCCGACTCGGAGCGGTCCCAGGGCACCCGGTTGAACCGCTGGGGGAAGCCCGAGGCGAACAGCTCCGCCGCGGGACGACCCCGGGAGTGCAGGAGGTTGACCGCGAACATGCCGCTCGCCGACACCGCCGCCGCCGTCGGGCTGCCGGTCCGCAGGCAGACCAGCAGCGTCGGGGGGTCGAGCGTCGCGCTGCACAGCGAGGAGCACGTCATGCCGCGCGGCGTGCCGTCCGGGTCGAAGGCGGTGATCACGGCGACCCCGCTCGGGAAGCGGGACATCATGTCCCGCAGCTCCACGTCCGGCCCTGTCATCCGACCTCCGTCTCCGGCTCCCGGCGGAACCGGGCCTCAGCGGAACTGGGCGAAGTACTCGTACTGGTTCGGCAGCGTGCGGGCGAGTTCGTCGGCGCTGTCGCGGATCTGCTCGAACTGCTTGCGCGCGGCCGTGTCCTCGATGAGGTCGAGGGCGGGGGAGTGCCGCAGCGGCAGACCGCCCATGCCGAGCAGGACGCACGCGTACGAGTACGGCGGCAGCCCGTGGTAGTACGGGTAGATCGTCTCCGAGTCCGGCAGGTGCGTGCGCCACCGCTCCAGGCGCTCCGCCATGCCGTCCGGCAGCACCCGCTCCTTGGCATCGCGCCAGTACTGCGTGTCGTTGCGCGCGGCGGCCCGGTAGTGCAGCACCAGGAACTCGCGCACCCCGTCCATGACGTGCCCGACCGCTTCGTTGTAGAGGTCGCGCAGCGCGAGGTCCCAGTCGTCCCCGGGGAAGAACTTGACCAGTTGCTCGATGGCGTGGTGGATGAAGAAGATCCCGGTGGACTCGAGCGGTTCGACGAACCCGCTCGACAGCCCGACCGCGACGCAGTTGTTCACCCAGGACCGCCTGCTGCGGCCGATGCGCATCCTGATGTGGTTCGCCTCGACGTGCTCGGCCTCGGGGCCGACGAACTCGCGCAGCGCCCGTTCGGCGTCCTCGGGCGACAGGTAGTCCCTGGCGTAGACGTACCCCGTGCCGATCCGGCCGAACAGCGGGATCGTCCAGATCCAGCCCGCCTCGCGCGCCGTCGCCGTGGTGCACGGCCGGATACCGCGGGCCTCCATGTCCAGCGGCACCTGGAGGGCGACGGCGCTGTCGTTGGGCAGGGTGTCCTGGAACGACAGGAACGGCTCGTCCAGCGCCTGGTTGATCAGCAGCCCGCGGAAGCCGGTGCAGTCGACGAACAGGTCGCCGTGCAGCGCGCCGTGCTCCTTCGTGACCACGTGGTCGACCCAGCCCCGGGAGTCGAGCGCCACGTGGACCACGTCGTCGACGACGTGGTGCACGCCCCGGTCGACCGCGTACCCGCGGAGGTACCGGGCCAGCTTGGCGGCCTCGAAGTGGTAGGCGTAGGGGAACTGCGTCTTGCCCTGGTGCTCGGACATGGTGAGCGCGTTCGACTCCGCCACGCTGTCCGGCAGGTCCCGGCCGAGCAGGCTGCCGTCGGGCCGGCGCGGGCTGCGCTCGGCGTCGCACAGGGTGGCCATGAGGAAGCAGTCGCGGTCGAACCGGTCCGTCGGACCGCCGCGCAGCCACCAGTCCGTGAGGGGGAAGCCCTCGACCGAGCGCATCTGCTCGAACGGGTGGTAGAAGTGGTGGCCCGGCTCGCGCCAGTCCTGGAACCGCACGGCCAGCTTGTAGGTGGCGTTGCACGCCGGCATCCAGTCCGACTCCTCCAGGCCCAGGTAGGCGAAGAAGTGGCGGATGTCGCTGAACGTCGCCTCCCCGACGCCGATGGTCCCGATGCGGTCGGACTCGACGACCGTGACCTGCACGCGGTCGTCGAAGGCGGCCTTGAGGTAGGAGGCAGTCATCCACCCCGCGGTGCCGCCGCCGACGATGACGATCCTGTCTGGCATGGGCGCTCCATCACATGTCCGTCGCGCGGGGAGCGGCGTGCGCCGGAAGGCGCGGGACGTCCTGCGTGGACGCTGCAGCGGACCGCTTTCCCTGTCGTGGTCCCGATACTAGGAACGGCGTGACAGCGCGTGCCAGGTGCTTAAGCACAGCCCGAAAGACCCGCTCCTAGCCCAGCCACCCGGGCAGGAGGCCGGGAGCGGTGGCCAGGGCGGCGAAGCGGGCCAGCCGCAGCGGCAGGCAGATCGCGATGTAGGTGACCAGCCGCACGCCGGCCAACCCCGCCAGCACGGTGGTCAGCATGATCGGCGGCAGCCCGCCCAGCGCGCTCACCGCGAGCGTCGCGAGCAGCACGCGGCGGTTGTCCTCGCACCGGGTCCGCAGCCGCTGCCACCGGCTCGCGAGCGCGGTCTTGGGCGTGGCACCGGGTTCGGTCGGCCCGAGCACGCTGCCGATCCGCTCGCGCAGCGACCGCGGCAGCCGGATCCTCGAACCGGCGGCGAGGAGGTACAGGGACTTGCCGGCGACCTGGCCGACGGAGGCGGCGGCGACCGCGGCCCACACGTGGTCGGGCAGCTTCGCCGACACGGCGAGTACCACCAGCTCGATGCTCACCAGCGGCACCACGGCAGAGCCGAACGCGATCCCCGCGACCGCCAGCAGCGTCCCCAGCACGAGTCCTCCGACCACCGGAGCGCCCTGCGGCCCCGGTCCTCCCAGCCTGCTCGGGTCGGGCGGTCCACGCCTCTGCGGAACGTCGTCCATCGGCTACGCCGGAAGTCGTCAACCGCCTGGGCCGGACTCTGACCTTCGACATAGGCCATTCGGAGAACGAGCAGGTGGCGACGTGAACAGGCGGACGTTCAGCCGCAGCTTAAATGCCGGGGGAAGCGTTGACCCCTCGACGTGCCCGCTTGTTTCATCGCTGCACCGGGGGCGGTCGGGGTCCCGGGTCCTGAGCGACTGGAGGACGTCACGGTGACCGTGGTCGGACTTGCTGATGTGCTGCCGCTGACACCGCTGCAGGAAGGCCTCCTGTTCCACAACCTCTACGCCCCCGAGGCCGAGGACGTGTACCTGTCGCAGCTCGTGCTGGAGGGTGAGGGGCCGCTGTCGGCGGACGCGCTGCGCGCGGCGCTCGACGCGTTGCTGGCCCGGCACAGCACGCTGCGCATCGGCATCCGGCACGAGGGGTTGAGCCGACCGGTCCAGGTCGTCCCGGCCGAGGCCGCGGGCCGGTTGCGCGACGTCGACCTCGGCGGCGAGCCGGACGCGGACGGCGCGCTGGGCCGCCTGCTGGACGAGGACCGCGCCGAGGGCGTCGACCTGGCGGATCCGCCCTTGCTGCGGCTCCTCGTCGTGCGCATGCCCGGGGAGCGGTGGCGCCTGGTGCTGACCTACCACCACCTGCTGCTCGACGGCTGGTCGGTGCCCGTGCTGCTCAACGAGTTGTTCACCCTCTACACCCGCGGACCCCGCCACCCGCTGCCGCCGGTCACCCCGTACCGCGCCTACCTGGGCTGGTTGGCGGGGCGCGACCAGGAGGCGGCGCGCGCGGCGTGGCGGACCGCGCTGGGGGACCTCACCCGCCCGACGCTGCTCGCCGCGCCGGGCGTGACGAGGATCCCGGTGCGCCCCCGGCGCGTGGAGTTCGCCCTCGACGAGGACCGGACCGCGGCGTTGCGCGACGTGGCGCGGGCGCGGGGGCTGACCGCGGCCACCGTCGTGCGGACCGCGTGGGCGGTGGTGCTGGGCGGCCTGCTGGACCGCGACGACGTCGTGTTCGGCACGACCGTGTCCGGGCGACCGCCCGAGGTGCCCGGCGTGGACCGGATGATCGGGCTGTTCATCAACTCGGTGCCGGTGCGCGTGCGCCTCGACCCCGCCGAGCCGGTGGGCGCGCTGCTCGACCGCCTGCACCGGGAGCACGGCGCGCTCATCCCGCACGAGCACCTCGGGCTCGCCGAGGTGCAGCGGGTCGTCGCCGCGGGCCGAGCCGATGCCCATGAGGGCGGAACCGGCCTCGGACATGACCGACTTGACGTCGGCGAAGTCCAGGTTGATCAGGCCGGGCGTGGTGATG
>NZ_JBHWIE010000350.1:0-7236 GCF_042732085.1 Actinosynnema sp. NPDC059797 | reverse complement strand
CCCAACCGCGCTTGTCAAGGGGTCCACGCCCTTCGGACCCCTTGACGAGTGTGGTTGCCTCAGGCAGGCCATACGGGGAGACCACGAGCAGCAAGCAGCTTTTCCTCCCCCGGAGGCCTGCCCAGCGGCGAGCGCCGCTTTTAATCTTTGAAGCCCGTGAACCTCCAGCCTGAACCTCACCCAGCCTGAACCCCGGCCAGCCCTTCAGGCGCAACCTCCCCCGCCCCGTGCGCCCCCACCCCATGCGCCCACAACCGCGCGTAATGCCCCCCGGCCGCCACCAACTCCGCGTGCGTCCCGACCTCCACCACACGCCCGTCCGCCAACACCACGATCCGATCGGCCCGAGCCGCCGTGGCCAACCGGTGCGCCACCACGAACGTGGTCCGAGCCCCACCCCGGGCCACCCGGTCCGCCGCCTCCAGCACCGCCGACTCGGTGGTCGGGTCCAACGCCGCCGTGGCCTCGTCCAGCAACAGCAGCGCCGGCCGCACCAACTCGGCCCGCGCCAACGCCACCAACTGCCGCTGCCCGGCCGACAACCCCTGCCCGCGCTCGCCGACCTGCTGCCGGAAAGCCGCCGGCAACGACGCGATCACCGGCAGCGCCCCCACCGCCCGCACCGCCGCCTCGACCTCCGCCCGCGTGGACTCCGGCCGGGCGTAGGCGACGTTCTCCGCGACGTCCCCGCCGAACAGGTGCGCCTCCTGCGGCACGACCCCCAACCGCTGCCGCAACGCCGACAGGTCGTAGTCGCGCACGTCGACCCCGTCGATCAGCACCTGCCCGCCGGTCACGTCGTAGAACCGCGCGACCAGCTTCACCAACGTCGACTTCCCGGCCCCGGTGGCGCCCACCAGCGCCACCGTCTCCCCGGCCCGGACCCGCAACGACACCCCGTCCAACGCCGCGCGCTCGGCCCCCTGGTAGGCGAACGACACGTCCCGGAACTCCACCTCGCCCCGCAACTCCACCACCGGCACCGGCTCGGCGGCCTCGGGCACGGACGTGGGCGTGCGCAGCAGGTCCCCGATCCGGCTCAACCCGACCCGGGCCTGCTGGTACCCGTCGAACACCCCGGAGAGCTGGTACAGCGGCGCGAAGAACAACCCCAGGTACAGCACGAACGCCAGCAGCACCCCGGGCGACAACGTCCCCTCCGCCACCCGGTAGGCCCCGACCACCAGGATCGCCGCCTGCGCCACCCCCGACAGCAGCGACAGGAACGGGAAGTAGGTCGCGATGTACCGCTGGGCCCGGATGCGCGACCGCCGGTAGGCGTCGCTGCGCTCCGCGAACGCCCGCGCCGACCGCCCCTCCCGCGTGTACGCCTGGGCCACGCGCAACCCCGACACGTTCTCCTGGAGGTCGGCGTTGACCGCGCTGACCCGCTCCCGCGCCTCCGCGTAGGCCGCCGAGGACAGGCGCTGGAAGATCACCGTCGCGATGAGCAGCACCGGCAGCACGGCCAGCGCGACCAGCGACAACCCCGGATCGGTCACGACCAGCGCCGCGGCGATGCCGACCACGGTCAGCACGCTGATCGCGAACGTGGTCAGCCCCGTCTGGAGGAAGCTCGACAGCGCGTCCACGTCCGTGGTCATCCGGGTCATGATCCGCCCGGCCATCTCGCGCTCGTAGTAGTCCAGGCCGAGCCGCTGGAGGTGGGCGTAGCTGCGCACGCGCAGCAGGTACAGCAGCCGCTCGCCGACCCGGGACGTCACCACGGCGCCCACCGCCGTGGCCACCCACCCCATCGCCACCAGCGCGAACCCGGCGACGGCCACCGCGGTGATCCACCCGGCGGCGCCGCCCACCACGCCCCGGTCGATCCCCAGCCGGACCAACCCGGGCAGGGCCACCGCGAGCAGCGTGTCGACCAGCAACAACCCGCCGACGCCGAGCATCGCCCACCGGACCGGGCGCAGCAGCGTGCGCAGCCGGAACCCGGGGTCGGGCGCGGTCGGGTCCTCGCCCTTCAAGTCGGGCTCGTCGACGGCCTCCGGCAGGGCGCGCACCCGCGCCACCAGCTCCGGCGTGGGCGGGGTGCCGCCGAGCAGCGCCGACGTGCCCCCGCCACCCCGCCCGCGGGGCGCGGCGGACACGGACCGGTTCGCGGCGCGAACCACGAATTCGTCGTCCTCACCCGCCCCGGGCCACAACTCGGGCGTGAACCCCTCCGGCCCGGGCTCCAACCGGGCGTCGGCCCGCGGGTCCACGTGCTCGATCGCCTCACCCGGCCCGGCCAGCAGCTCCCGGTACAGCCGGCAGCGCCCGTGCAACTCCTCGTGCGTCCCCACGTCGACCACGCGGCCCGCGTCCAGCACCGCGACCCGGTCGGCCAGCGCCAGCGAGGACCGCCGGTGCGCGATCAGGATCGTGGTCCGCTCCGCCGTGACCGCGGCCAGCGTGCGGTGGATGGCGGCCTCGGTCGCGTTGTCCACCGCCGAGGTCGCGTCGTCCAGCACCAGCACGCGCGGGTCCGACAGCAGCGCCCGCGCCAGGGCCACCCGCTGCCGCTGGCCGCCGGACAGGGTCAGCCCGCGCTCGCCGACCACCGTGTCGTACCCGTTCGGCAGGGCCTCGATGAACGAGTGCGCCTCGGCCGCCCGGGCCGCCGCCCGCACCTGCTCGTCCGAGGCGTCCGGCCGGCCGTAGGCGATGTTCGCGCGCACCGTGTCGGAGAACAGGAACGCCTCCTCGAACACCACGCCGACGGTCCGGCGCAGCGATTCCAGGCGCAGCTCCCGCACGTCCACCCCGCCCACCGACACCGCGCCGGACTGCACGTCGTAGAAGCGGGGCAGCAGCAACGAGATCGTCGACTTCCCGGACCCGGCCGTGCCGACGACCGCCAGCGTCTCGCCCGGCTCGACCCGCAGCGACACCCCGGACAGCACGGGCTCGCTGCGCGTGTACCCGAACGACGCGTCCCGCAGCTCCACCGACACCGGGCCGGGCGGCACGTCGCGCGCGCCGTCCACCACGTCCGGCTGCGAGTCGATCAGCTCGTACACCCGCTCCACGCCCGCCCGCGCGAGCTGGGCGGTCACCATCAGGCTCGACAGCAGCCTGGTCGGGCCGACCAGGTTCGCCACGTAGGTCGCGAACGCCACGAACGTCCCCAGCGACACCTGCCCGCGCAGCGCGAGCCAGCCGCCCAGCGCCAGCACCGCCACCTGGCCCAGGTAGGGCAGCGCGGCGAGGGTGGCCGCCGGCTTCGCGGTCAGCCGGGCCGCCCGCATCCGCTCGGCGAACAGCACCCTGGCCCGCCGCTCCAGCCGGGCGACCTCGCGCGCCTCCTGCCCGAAGCCCTTCACCACGCGCACGCCGGTGACGGTCTCCTCGACGTGCTGCGCCACGTCCGCCGCCCGCTGCTGGGCCGACCACGTCGCCGGGAACAGCGTCAGCCTGCTGCGGGCCGCGACCACGCCGACGGCGGGCACGATCACCAGCGCGATCAGGGTGAGCAGCGGCGACAGCCAGAACATCGCGACCAGCGCGGCCACGGCGAACACGACCGTGCCGAACGCCAGCGGCGTCATCGACAGCAGGCTGTTGACCAGCTGGAGGTCGGTGATCGAGCGGGACACCACCTGGCCGGTGCGCAGCGCGTCCTGCTTCGGCCCGTCCAGCCGCTGCACCGCGCCGAACACGGCCTGGCGCAGGTCGTGCTGCACGTCGACGGCCAGCCGCCCGCCGAGGTAGCGGCGCACGAACGCGGAGCCGAAGGTCAGCAGCTCCAGCCCGACCAGGACGACCGCGAGCCAGGCCAGGCGGTCCGTGCGGCCGGCCACGGCGTCGTCCACGGCGGCCTTGACCAGCAGCGGCCCGGCGGCCTGCAACCCCACGCCCACGACGGCGGCCAGCACGGACAGCACCACGAGGGAGCGGTGCCGCCAGCAGGCCCTGGCGAGGCGCTTGATCCAGCCGTCGGAGGTGTTCACGACCTCCACATTAGGTCCGGGGGCCGACACTTTCCGACCGCCGGGAAGTGCCGAGGGCCACCCCGGAAATCCGGGGTGGCCCTTGGTCCTTTCAAGATCACCTGATCAGGTGAGGATCACGTGATGTCCTTGCGCTGCGTAGCCGCCCACCCCGCGAGGAAGAACAGCGCCGACCACACCAGGAAGATCAACCCGCTCAACCACCAGTCGAACGCGCCGAGCGCGCCCGCGACGGCCCGCATGACGTCCACCAGCTCGTCCGGCACCACGCCGGCGTTCGCCAGGAACAGCGACGACGCCACCGAGCCGGTCATGCCGTTCACCGCGCCGTTGGGCAGGAAGCCGATGACGTCCGGCAGCTCCTGCGCAGCCAGCACCAGCTGGAGGCCGTTCTCGATGATCAGCATGTAGAGCAGCAGCACCACGGTGGTCGCCGCGGTGCTGGTCATCAGCGCGCCGACGCCGACGCCGAACATCGTCATCAGGATCGACGCCAGGACGCCGACGCCGGCCAGCGCCAGCCAGCCGCCCGCGCTCGGCAGCGCGCCGGAGTCCGAGGTCAGCGCGATGCCGATGCTCACCGAGGCCACGATCGCCAGGCCGTAGATCGCGCCCCACGCGATGTAGACGACCATCTTCGCGGTCAGCGCGGCGACCCGGTTCGGCGCGGTCAGGAACGTGGTGGTGATCGTCTTGCGGTTGATCTCGTTCGAGATCGCCAGGCCGCCGAAGATCATCGGGAAGATGGTGGCCACGTTGATGCTGCGCGCGATGCCGAACACCGACACCTGCCACTGCGACGGGTCGACCCCGAGCAGCCGGGTCAGCTCCTCGGCCTCGGAGCTGCCGACCACGTCCATGATGCTCTTGCCGATGGCGCCCGTGCCGAGCGCCCAGCCCAGCGCGAGCAGCACGGTCGGGATCATCAGGCCCCACCACAGGCCGGTGGTGGTGGTCTTGCGGAACTCCGCCTTGATCAGGTTGCCCATCACGCACCACCCTGCTGCTGCCCGTGGGGGTTGTCCGGCTGTTGCTGCGGTTGGTGGTACCCGGTGCCCGGCGGCGCGTACGGGTTCGGCTGCTGGTCGGGCTGCTGCTGGTACCCGGCCTGCTGCTGGTAGCCGCCCTGCTGCGGGTACCCGGGCTGCTGCTGGTAGCCGCCCTGCTGCTGGTAATCGGGCTGCTGGTAGCCGCCCTGCTGGTAACCGGGCTGGTACCCCGGCTGCTGGTACCCGGGCGGCGGCGCGTAGTACCCGGAGCCCGGCTGCTGCCCCGGGAACTGCCCCGGCAACTGGGGCTGCCCCGGCACCTGCCCGGGGAACTGCCCCGGCGCCGCGTACTGACCGCTGGTGAGCTGGAAGAACAGCCGCTCCAGGTCGGCCTTCTCCTCCTCGATCCCGTAGATCGACACGCCCGCCTTCAGCGCCGTGTCCGCGACCTGCCTGGCCTCGACCCCGGTGACCGCGATCCGCCCGTCCGGCAGCTGCTCGATGCCCGCGACGCCCTCCTCGCGCAACGCCGTGACCAGCGCGCCCGCGTCCGAGGGCTGCACCAGCACCCGCGCCTGCTGCCGTTCGCGCAGGTGGTCCAGCGGCCCGTAGAACATGGTCTGGCCGCGGCTGATGATGACCACCTGGTCCACGGTCTGCTCGACCTCGGCCAGCAGGTGGCTGGAGATCAGCACCGTCCGCCCGCTGCGCGCGAACGACTGGAGGAACGACCGCAGCCAGGCGATGCCCTCGGGGTCCAGGCCGTTGGCCGGCTCGTCGAGCACGAGGATCTGCGGGTCGCCCAGCAGCGCGGTGGCCAGCGCCAACCGCTGCTTCATGCCGAGCGAGAACCCGCCCGCCTTGCGGTCGCCCGCCGCGCCCAGGCCCACGAGCTGGAGCACCTGGTCGGCCCGCGCGTCCGGCACGCCGATCGCGGCGGCGTAGACCCGCAGGTGGTTGCGCGCGGTGCGCTTGGGGTGGAAGCCCTGCGCCTCCAGCACCGCGCCGACCACCCGGCCGGGGTTGCCGAGCCGGTCGAACGGGCTGCCGTTGATCAGGGCGGTGCCCGCGGTCGGGGTCACCAGGCCGAGCAGCATGCGCAGGGTCGTGGTCTTGCCCGCGCCGTTGGGTCCGAGGAAGCCGGTCACGGAACCGGGTTCCACCGTGAAGCTCAGATTCTGCACCGCCGCGACCGGACCGAACTGCTTGGTCAAGCCCTGCACCACGATGCGGCCACTGCCGTCGTGCACGCGTCCCTCCCGGATTGCTCCTACCGGGCGTCATCCTGCCTTAGCGGGATCACTCGGGGAGGGCATGTCGTGGTTTCGACACCACCACCGGTAGTTCCGCGGTGGCCTCCGGGTCACCCAGCAGGGCACTCGACGGACCGCGCAGCAGGCCGTTCGGCAGGCCGCCCGGCAGCCCGGCGACCAGGTCCCCCGACAGGTCGTCCGGATCTCCCGGGAGGTCTCCCAGGAGGTCTTCGGGCAGCTCCCCGGGCAGGTCCCCCGGCAGCTCCCCGGGCAGGTCCTCGGTGCGGTGCGCCGCCCGGTGCGCCGACCGCCGCGCGCGACGGCGCTCGCGGTGCGTGGAGCCCTCGCCGATGAGGTGCTGGTGCGCCATCGTCCACACCTGGCACGGCCACCTCTTGTTCCGCAGCACGCCGGGGCACGCGCGGCAGCGGCTGTCCGGACCCGGCTGGTGCACGGTCAGCAGCAGCCGCCAGCCGTCGGCCAGGCGGTGGATCTCGGCGCGCGCGAGCGGCACCAGCGAATCGGCCTCACCGCGCTCGGCGGCCTCGTCGAGCAGCGCCAACCGGCGCAGCACCGCGGCCCGCAGGGCTTCGTCCAAAACGCTCACATCCTGTCCGCGGCCTGGTCGAGCAGGCGGTGCAGTCGACGGGTCTGGGTGACGGACATCACAGCTGATTCACCGGGCGGGGAGACCAGGAGCACCCGGTCGTCCTCGACGATCACGGTCATCGACCGGTCCCGCCCGAACGGGTCGTGGCAGTCGATCCAGCCCTGTGGTTGAGCCATCGGCACTCCGATCGGAGTTGGCGCGGCGCCTCGCCGCGCGAGCGGACGACCCCGCTGCGTAGCGACGGGGGTTCCCAGTCCTGTGCATCGGCCGACAAGTCGTCGTGACTTACCCGTTACCCTCCAGATTCACTCGTTCGCTTGAATGACGCGCACGCACCGTGGTTCGGGTGGGGGGAGATGTGGGCCGGACCGGTGGGCCGACTGGGCACGGCCCGCCAACTCCGGCTAAGATTGGCAGCGCGGCCCGCTCCCAGTGAC
>NZ_JBHWIE010000349.1:0-7267 GCF_042732085.1 Actinosynnema sp. NPDC059797 | reverse complement strand
CGCTGTGCACCGCCTTCGCCGAGATCACCGGGCTGCCGCCCGAGCGAGTGGGGCCGCGCACCCCCCTGGCCGACCTGGGGCTGACCTCGGCCACGGCGGTGCGGATGACCGTGTTCGTCCGGGAGCGCTTCGGACCGGCGTCCGCCACCCTGTTCTTCGAGCACCGCGACCTCGCCGGGGTCGCGGCCGGGCTGACCGGTCCCGCCGCGCGGACGACCCGACGCCCCGAGCCGGAACCCGCGGCCCCCCCGTCGCCGAGCGGTGCGGACGCGCAGCCGATCGCCGTCATCGGCCTCGCCGGTCGCTACCCCGGCGCCGACGACCTCGACGCGTTCTGGGCCGACCTGGTCGCCGGGCGCGACCGCGTCACGCCGCTGCCCGCCGACCGGGCCCGCCCCGACTGGCCCGCCGGCTCCGTGCACGGCGGCTTCCTGGCCGACGTCGACCACTTCGACCCGCTGCTGTTCGGCATCGCGCCCCGCGAGGCCGCGTTGCTGGACCCGCAGGAGCGCCTGTTCCTGGAGGTCGCCCGGCTCACCCTGGACGACGCGGGCTACTCCGCGCGCCGGCTGCGCGACCGGCACGGCGGCCGGGTCGGGGTGTTCGTGGGCGCGATGCACAACGAGTACCCGTTCCTGGGCGTGGAGCGCTCCGCCGACGGCGAGCCCGCGTACACCGGGTCCACGCCCGGCGGCATCGCCAACCGGGTGTCCTACGCGTTCGACCTGTCCGGGCCGAGCATGACCGTCGACACGATGTGCTCGGCATCGCTGACCGCGCTGCACCTGGCGGTGCAGAGCCTCCGCCGGGGCGAGTGCGAGGTGGCGGTCGCGGGCGGCGTCAACCTGTCCCTGCACCCCAACAAGTTCGTCCAGCAGCGGGCCATGCGGATGACCGCCGACAGCGGGCGGTGCCGCGCGTTCTCCGCCGACGGCGACGGGTTCGTGCCCGGCGAGGGCGTGGGCGCGGTGCTGCTCAAGCCGCTCGCGGACGCCGTGCGCGACGGCGACCGGGTGCACGGCGTGATCCGGGCGACGGCGGTGAACCACGGCGGCCACACCTCCGGCTACACCGTGCCCGACCCGGTCGCGCAGGGCGAGGTGGTGGCGGCAGCCCTCCGCGAGGCGGGCATCGCCCCCGACACCGTCGGCTACGTGGAGGCCCACGGCACCGGCACCTCCCTGGGCGACCCGATCGAGGTCGCGGGCCTGACCCGCGCGCTGGGCGACGGGCTCGCACCCGGCTCGGTCCCGGTGGGGTCGGTGAAGTCCAACATCGGCCACCTGGAGGCCGCCGCCGGCATCGCCGGGCTGACCAAGGTGCTCCTCCAGCTGAGGCACCGCACCCTCGTGCCGTCGCTGCACGCCGACCGCCTCAACCCCGAGGTCGACTGGGCGGCGAGCCCGCTCGCGGTGCAGCGCGAGGCCGCGCCGTGGCCCGCCCCCCGGTCCGGCCCCGGCGCGCGGGGATCAGCGCCTTCGGCGCGGGCGGGTCGAACGCGCACGTGGTCGTGGAGGAGTTCGTCGCCGCGCCCGAGCCGCCGCGTCCCGCCCGGCCCGCCGTGGTCGTGCTGTCCGCGCGCACCGCCACCGGCCTCACCGAACAGGCCCGCCGGCTGGCCGACCACCTCCTCGCGGACACCGCCGCGGACCCGGCGGCCCTGCGCGCCGAACTGGAGCGGATCGCGCGCGGCGAGCTGCCGCCGGGCCTGGCCTCGGCGCGCGACGCGGGCGCGTACCTGCTCGGCATGACCGGCGGCGACGACCTCGCCGACATCGCCTTCACCCTCCAGGTCGGCCGCGACCACGGCGTGGAGCGGCTGGCGTTCGTCGCGTCGCCCCGCGCCGAGGCCGTCGCACGCCTGACGCGGTTCCACGCCGCCGACCCGACCGCCGTGCACCGGGGCCGGGTGGTCCGGGCCGACGAACGCGCCACCGCCCCGGAACTGGACCCGCGCGGCGTGTCGCCGGACGAGCTGGCAGCCCGGTGGGCCGCCGGCGAGGACGCCGACTTCGCCCTGCTGGACGACGGCGGCCACCGGCCGGTGGCCCTGCCGGGCACCGCGTTCGAGCGCGTCCCGTGCCGCCTGCCGGCACGCCGGGCGCCGGTCGTCGCGCCGCCCGCGCTCCCGTCGCCGTCCCAGCGGGTCCCGGCGGTCGCGCCGGCCACCGCCGAGGTGCCGCTGTACGAGCGGACCTGGGTGCCGGCCGCGACCGCCGCGACCGCGCCGGTCACCGGGCACGTGCTGTGCCTGCACACCCCGGCCACCGCGCACCTCGCGGCACGGGTGACCGCCGCGCTCGGCGGCCCCGTGACCCTCCTCGACGTCACCGGGCCCGGCGTCACCGGCGCCGACCGCGTGGTGGCGGGGGTGCTCGACCTCTGCGACCTCGATCCCGCGCCGGTCCCGAGGCACGCCCGCGTCGCCCTGCTCCAGGAGCTGCTGCGGTCCCGGACCGGCGCGCTGCGGGTGCTGCACGTGACCTCGGGGCTCGCCGACCTGCCCGGCGCGTCGCCGACGACGGCGGGCGCGGAGGTCGCCGGGTTCGTCCGGGTGCTCACCGCCGAACACCCGGCGGTGCTCGCCACCACCCTCGACACCGACGCGCCGGAACGGGACGTGCCCGCCGAGTGGGTCGTCGCCGACGCGCCGGGCGAGGTCTGCGCGCGCGGCGGCGCCCGGCACCGGCCCGCGCTGACCCCGGTGGCCGAACCCGGCGAGCCGGCCGCGCCGGACCCGGACCGGGTCCACCTCGTCGTCGGCGGCACGGGCGGCCTGGGCCTCGTGGTGGCGCGGCACCTCGTGCGCCGGGGCGCGCGCCGCGTCGTGCTGACGGGCCGCCGGCCGGTCGCCGCCCGGGAGCTGTGGAACGCGCCGGGCCTGTCGGCGCGTGACGCCAGGATCGCGGAGGCCGTCACCGAGATGGAGGCGGCGGGCGCGACCGTGCGGCTGTGGTCCGGCGAACTGGCCGAAATCGCGTCGGCGGTCCCGGCCCTGCGCGCCGAACTGGGCCCCGTCGGCGGGATCACGCACTGCGCCGGGGACGCCGGCGGCCCGCCCGCGCCCCTGGGCCGGCAGGACCCGGCGGACCTGGACCGGGCCTTCGCGGCCAAGGTGGACGGGCTGGTCGAACTGCTGGACGCCTGCGCGCCGGACCGCCCCGCGTACACCGCGCTGTTCTCGTCGGTGTCGGCCGCGCTGCCCGCGCTCGGCGCCGGTGTGGCCGGCTACGCCGCGGCCAACGCGGTCCTGGACGCCGTCGCCCGCGTGCGCGGCCTCACCTCGGTCCAGTGGCCGGTGTGGGGGGACAGCGGCTCGGGCGCGTCCGGAGCGGCGGCCTGCGCCGCCGCGGGCCTGCGCGCCCTCGGCGACGACGAGGCGCTGCGCTGCCTCGACCGCGCCGTGGCCACCGCGCGCCCCGTGCTCCTGCCCGCCCCGGCGGCTCCCGGCGGGTTCGACCCGGTGGCAGCGCTGCGGCACCGCGCCGGGACCGCCCCGCGCGTCGCGACCGGCGGGGCGGGCGACCACGACTGGCTCGTCCGGGTCGTGGCCGAGACGCTGGGCGCGGACGCGTCCGCGATCGACCCGGCCACGCCCTTCGCCGACCTCGGCCTGGAGTCGGTCCTGCTGGCCGAGCTGGTCGTGCGACTGGAGGCGCGGCTGGGCCGGCCGGTGGACCCCTCGCTGGTGCTGGAGCACCCGACCGCCGACCGGCTCGCGGCCGTCCTCGGCACCCCCACGTCCCCGGCACCTCCGGAATCCCCGGCACCTCCGGAATCCCCGGCCCGCCACGCGGCCCCGACCCCCGCCCCGGTCGCCGAGCCGGTCGCCGACGGCCGGATCGCGGTCGTCGGCATGGCGTGCCGCTTCCCCGGCGCGCCGGACGTGGACTCGTTCTGGCGCAACCTGGTCGACGGCGTGGACGCGATCAGCGAGGTGCCCGCCGACCGGTGGGACGTCGACGGGCTGCACCGCACCGACCACGCGCCCGGCAGCAGCATCAGCCGGTGGGGCGGGTTCGTCGACGGGATCGACCGGTTCGACGCCGCCTACTTCGGCCTCGACGACGCCGCGGCCGACGCGCTCGACCCGGCGATCCGGCTGCTGCTGGAGAACGCCGTGGGCGCGCTGCGCGACGGCGGCTACCACGACGACGAGGTGCGCGGCCGGGACGTCGGCGTCTTCGTCGGCGCCCGGATGTCGAACTACCGCAGGCGTCCCGGCGCGGGCGGGCCGTCGGGCGACCAGAACTTCATCGCCGCGCACCTGGCGCACCACCTCGACCTGCACGGCCCGAACCTCGTGGTGGACAGCGCCTGCTCGTCGGCGCTCGTCGCGGTGCAGCTGGCCGTGCGCAGCCTGCTGGCGGGGGAGTCGGAGCTGGCGCTGGCCGGCGCGGTCGACGTGCTGCTCGACGAGGAGCCGTACCTGGAGTTCACCGCCGCACGCGCGCTGTCGCCCAGCGGGCGGTGCCGCACCTTCGACGAGCGCGCCGACGGGTTCGTGCCCGGTGAGGGCTGCGGCGTGCTGCTGCTCAAGCCGCTGGCCGCGGCCCTGCGCGACGGCGACCGCGTCCGCGCGGTGATCGACGCGGTGGCCGTCAACAACGACGGCCGGACCATGGGCCTCACCACGCCCAACCCGACCGCCCAGGCGGCGGTGGTGCGCCGGGCGCTGGACGTCGCCGGCCTGTCCGCGCGGGACGTGGGCCTGGTGGAGGCGCACGGCACGGCCACCCGCATCGGCGACCCGATCGAGCTGCGCGCCCTGACCGACGCGTTCCGCGCCGACACCGACCGCACCGGGTTCTGCGCGGTCGGCAGCGTCAAGTCCGGCATCGGGCACCTGCTCAGCGCCGCGGGCGTCGCGGGCCTGGTCAAGGCCGCGCTCGCCGTCGAACGGGCCGTCGTGCCCGCCACGCTGCACTGCGAGCGGCCCAACCCGAGGTTCGACTTCGCGTCCTCGCCGTTCCGGCCGGCGGCCACGACCGCGCCGTGGGAGGCCGACCGCCGCGTGGCCGGGGTCAGCGCCTTCGGCCTCGGCGGCACCAACGCCCACGCGATCGTCTCCAACCCGCCACCGCACACCCCCCGGCGGACCCCGCTGCCGCCACCGGAGTTCCGGCGGCGCAGGCACTGGATCGACCGCACGCCACCGCCACCGGCCCCGCTGGTGACGTCCCTGGCGACCCTCCGCTTCGCCGGTGGGCACAGCGCCGGTGATCACAGCGAGCACGGCGAAAGGACCCCGTGATGTACGACGGCGCCATCGACTGCCGCATCCAGTTGGCCCACGACGACTTCGTGATGGACAACCACCGGGTGCACGGCGTGTCCGTCATGCCGGGGGTGACGCTGCTCGACGCCGTGCACCGGGTGCTCGCCGGGGCCGGGCTGCCGCACACCCGCGCCGACCTGCGCGACGTGCTGTTCCCCGAGCCGATCGCCACCGAACCCGGCCGGGGTCGGGAGATCCGGGTGCTGGTGGGCGCGCCGGACGCGGCCGGCGTGCGGGCGGTGTCCGTGTCGAGCCGGTGGGAGGGCGCGGACAACCCCTGGCACACCAACCTGACCGCGCGGCTGCTGCTGGACGAGCGGGAGGCGGACGACCGGATCGACCCGGCCGCGCTGCGGGCAGGCGCGGTGCGGCGCTACGAGCTGGCCGAGCTGTACGCGCGGGCCCGCGCCGAGGACATCCGGCACGGTCCCGCCATGACGTGCCGCGGAACGCTGCACGTGGGCGACGGCTACCTGCTCGCCGAGCTGGACCTCGACCCGGCCGCCGCCGGGACGGAGGAGCTGTTCCACCTGCACCCGGCCAAGATGGACGCCTCCACGATCGCCGCCTACGGGCAGACCGAGGCGGTGTCCCGGGAACCGTTCATCCCGATGTTCGTCGAGGGCTTCCGCGCGCCGCGCCCGCTGCGCGGGCGGACCTGGCTGTACGCGCCCGGCGTGGAGGTGCTGGCCGACTCCGGTGACGTGATCACCAACAGCTACGGCCTCTACGACGACGAGGGCGGGCTGTGCGCGGAGGTGCGCGGCCTGACGTGCAAGCGGATCAGGTTCCCCGGCCTGATCACCCGGCTGCTGCACGGCGGCACGAGCGCCGAACCGCCGGTCGTGGAGACCACCGCACCCGGCGCGGAGGAGGGGGCCCACGCCCTGCCGCCAGGACCCGACGCCGTCCGGGCGCACCGCGCCCACCTGCGGGAGCTGATCGGCCGCGTGCTGGACCGCGCGCCCGCGGACGTGCCCGCCGACACCGGCTTCTACGACCTGGGCCTGGACTCGGTGGCGCTGCTCGACCTGGGTCGCGAGCTGGAGCGCGCGGCGGGGACGTCGCTGTACCCGACGCTGCTGTTCGAGTTCACCGATGTCGCGGGGGTGGCCGCGCACCTGGGCGGCCTGCACGGCTTCCACGCGCCGACCACCCCGACCGCGACCGCCCCGACCACTCCGACCGCGACCGAGCCGCCGTCCACGGCCGTGACGACCGCAGCCGGACCCGCGCCGGTCCGCGACGAGGTCGCCACCCGCGTCTACCGGCCCGTGTGGGCGCCGCTCGCCCCCGTGCCGGAACCGGTGGGCGACGTGGTCGTGGTGCGCCTCCCCGGCGCGCGGGGCGCGGCGCTGGCCGCCGCGCTCCGCCACCGGCACGACGGCGCGCTGGTCGACGCGACCGGCCAGGACGTCGGGAACCTGCTCGCCGCCCGCGCCCGCCCCGTCGTGGTGCTCGTGATCGCCCTGGACGCCCCAGACCCGGTCGAGGCCGGCGTCGTGCTGTGGGACGCGGCGGGCGCGCTCGCGCGGACCGGCGCGACCGGTGCGGTGCACGTGGTGCACGACGGTTCGCTCGGCTCGGCGGTGGCGGGCGCGGCGCGCACGATCGCGGCCGAGTCGCCGTCCGTGCGGTGCCGCGCGGTCGAGGTCGACGACGCGCCGACCGACGCCCTGGCCGCCCTGGTGCTCGCCGAGGCGGGGGACCGCTCCCCGGAGGTCGAGGTCCGCCTGCGCGGCCCGGTGCGCTCCGCGCGCCGCCACCTGCCCGCGCCGGCGGAACCGCCGGTGCGGTCCGCGGCGGGCGGCGTCCACCTGATCACCGGCGCGGCGGGCGGTGTCGCCGGCCCGGTCGCCGAGCACCTGGCCCGCCGACCCGGCGCCTGCCTGGTCCTGGTCGGCCGCGACGCCGACGACCCGAGACTGGTCGAGCGATCCCACCGCCTCGCAGCGCTGGGCGCGCGGGTGCTGACCCTCGGCGCGGACC
>NZ_JBHWIE010000348.1:0-7289 GCF_042732085.1 Actinosynnema sp. NPDC059797 | reverse complement strand
GGCCCGACCCGTCCGGTCGGGCCGGACCGCGGCCGCACGAGACCGAGGTGAGGACGATGGACCCACGAACAGGTGACCGCGTGGTGCGGCACAGGCTCATGGCCGTGCTCGCGGGGGTGCTGCCGCTGGTCGCCGCGCTCGTGCTCGCGGTGGTCGCCCAGCCGGCGAGCGCGGCGGCGTTGACGCGGGTCACGGCCTTCGGCGCCAACCCGACGGGCCTGAACATGTACGTGTACGCGCCCGACTCGGTGGCGCCGCGACCGGCCCTGCTGGTCATGGTGCACTACTGCGGCGGGTCCGCGAGCGCCGTCCACGGCGGCAACGGCCGCGACTACGCCACCGGGGCGGACCGCCACGGGTACGTGATCGTCTACCCGGAGGCCACCCGCGAGGGCCGCTGCTTCGACGTGTCCACCGCCAACGCGCTGCGCCGCGACGGGGGCGGCGATTCCACGGGCATCATGTCGATGGTGTCGTGGGCGCGGCAGCGCTACGGCGTGGACCCGGCGCGCGTCGTCGTGGCCGGGTTCTCCTCCGGCGCGATGATGACGAACGTGCTGGCCGCCCAGTACCCGGACGTGTTCAGCGCGGGCGCGGCGTACTCGGGCGTCCCGGCGGGCTGCTTCGCGACGACCAACGGCTCGCTGTGGAACAGCCAGTGCTCGGGCGGGAACCTGCTGAAGACGCCGCGGCAGTGGGGCGACCAGGCGCGGGCCATGAACCCCGGCTACACCGGCCGGTACCCGCGCATGCAGTTCTGGCACGGCACGACCGACACCACGCTGGCCTACCCGAACTTCGGCGAGGAGCTGGACCAGTGGACCGACCTCCACGGGGTGAGCCGGACGCCGTCGTCCACCGACCAGCCGCAGTCGGGCTGGACCCGCACCCGCTACGGCGCGGCCGGGGCCGCCGTCGTCGAGGGCATCAGCATCCAGGGGACCGGCCACACGCTCCCGCAACCCGGGATGCTCGCGCACTCCATCGCCTTCCTCGGCCTCGACCGCCCCGCGACCACGACGACGACGACCACCACGACGACCACCACGACGACCACGACCACGACCACGACCACGACGGGCACCACACCGGTCCCGTCCGACGCGTGCAAGGTCACCGCGACGGTCAACGCCTGGAACAACGGCCTGACCGAGACCCTCGCCATCACCAACACGTCCACCACCACCGTGCAAGGCTGGCAACTCCGGTTCACCCTCCCGAGCGGCCAAACCATCACCGGCGGGTGGAGCGCCACCTACTCCCCCACCACCGGTCAGGTGACCGCGGGCAACGTCGACTACAACGCGCAGCTCCCGGCCGGCGCGACGGTGTCGATCGGCTTCCAGGCCACCCACACCGGCACCGCCACCGCCGCCACCGGGTTCACGCTCAACGGCGCGCGGTGCGCCGTGGCGTGACGCGCGCGTGGCACAGTTGGGGACGTGCCGTTGGACGACCTGCCGGGCTGGCTGCCGGACTGGTGCGCGGACCGGCTGGGTGACCGGCCGGTCCGCGTGCTCTTCGAGGTGCGGCAGATGTCGGAGGTGTTCGGGTTGCGCCTGGCCGGCGGGCGGGACGTCGTGGTGAAGGCGCGGGAGGACGACGGCCGGGCCGCGTCGTGCGTGGACGCCCAGGCCCGGCTGGCGGAGCGGGGCCTCCCGTGCGCCCGGCCGCTCACCCCGGCGGTGGGCGTCGGCGCGCTGGCCGTGCACGCCGAGGAGCTCGTGCCCGGCGGCGAGGTGCTGCGCGGTGACTCGCCGGACGTCGCCGCGCGCTACGCCGCCGTGTTCGCCCGGCTGGTGGACGGGCTGGCCGACCTGGTCGTCCCGCCACCGCTGCCGAACCCGCGCTGGGTGCGCTGGGACCACGGCGGCCCCGGGTTGTGGCCGGGGATCGGGCTGCTGGACGAGAAGGACCAGGCCCTCGTGCCGGACCACGTGGTGGAGGTGGCCGAGCGCTCCCGAGCGCGGCTGCTGGCCGCCGACCTGCCGCGCGTGCTGGGCCACGCCGACTACGAGGCGCAGAACCTCCGCTGGCGCGGCGGTGAGGTGTGGGTCGTGCACGACTGGGACAGCCTGGCGTGGCTGCCGGAGGCGGCGCTGGTGGGTGCGGCGTCCGGCACCTTCGCCGGCGCCCTGCCACCGACCCTGGCGCCGGTCGCGAGTTCCGCGGCGTTCCTCTCGACCTACCAGGACCACCGGGGACGCCGGTTCACCGCGGAGGAGCAGGAGGTCGCGTGGGCGGCGAGCCTGTGGCCGGCGGCGCACAACGCCCGGTGGGAAGCGCTGCACGGCAGGCCCGGCCCGTGCTGCGCCGCCCTCCGCGCGCAGGCGGTCGAACGCCTCCGCCTGGCGGGCGCCTGAACCACCGGCCTCGGGCCCCGGGCGAACGGCCCGCCACCGCCGTGGACGGTCACCCACCACCCGAAGGCTCGGTCGCCTGCCCGGTGGACAACCGCGATCGCCCGGTGTTAGTGAAGGTCGTGACCTACCCCGTTCCCGCCGCCCTGCCGGTCGCGACCGTCTCCGACGCGATGGACAGGTTCGGCGTCGCCGAAGGCATCCGCCCGCTGTGGCCCGGCGCGGCCCTGTCCGGCCCCGCGTTCACGGTGTGGACCCGACCGGGTGACAACGAGGGCCTGCACGCCGCGTTCGACGTGATCCGCCGCGGCGAGGTCCTGGTGGTCAACGGCGGCGGTGACGAGACCAGGGCGCTGGTCGGCGAGCTGCTCGTGCAGAAGGCGCGGGCGCTGCGGATCGGCGGCATCGTGCTGGACGGCGCGGTGCGCGACGTCGCCGAGCTGGCCGCGCTCGGCGTGCCGGTGTTCGCCCGCGCGATCACCCCGGCGGGGGCGTGGCGGACCGGGCCGTACCGGATCGGCTGCGCCATCGCCGTCGGCGGTGTCCCGGTCAGCCCCGGGGACTGGGTGCTGGGCGATGACGACGGCGTCGCCGTGGTGCCGGCCGGCCAGGTGGACGAGATCGTCGCCGCCGCGCACCTGCTCGTCGAAGACGAGGCCCGGCGGCGTGCCGCCAACCGGCTGCTGGTGCCGCGCGACTGAATCGGGTGAAGCGGGTCGTCGCCCCGGGGCCCCTCCCGCCGGGGAGCGCGGCGCGCGGTCGTGCCCCAGCATGGGTGGGCACAACCGCGGAGGAGGGCGCGTGCTGGAGGTCATCGCCGTCTCGGTCCTGGCCCTCGTCGTCATCGCCGGGGCGGCCGTGCTGGCGCCGAGGCTCGGGGTCGCCGCCCCGCTCGTCCTCGTCCTGGTGGGCATCGCCGTCGCGCTGGCGCCCGTGCTCGAAGACGTCGAGATCGACCCGGAGTGGGTCCTCCAGGGCCTGCTGCCGCCGCTGCTCTACGCCTCCGCGGTGTCCATGCCGGCGATGAACTTCCGCCGCGAGTTCCGGGCCATCAGCGGCCTGTCGTTCCTGCTGGTCGTCGCGACCGCCCTCGTGCTCGGCGCGCTGTTCGCCTGGCTCCTCCCCGACCTCGGGTTCATCTGGGGCGTGGCGCTGGGCGCGATCGTCAGCCCCACCGACGCCGTCGCCACCTCGATCATCAAGGGCACCGGCCTCCCCCGCCGCGCCGTGGTCATCCTCGACGGCGAGAGCCTGCTCAACGACGCCACCGCCCTGGTGCTCCTGCGCACGGCGGTCGTCGCCACCGCCGCCGGGTTCTCCTTCGCCGGCGCGCTGGGCACCTTCGCCTACGCCATCGCGGTCGCCGTCGTGGTCGGTGTCGTCGTCGGCCGGGGCAACCTGGCGGTGCGCCGGCGGGTGGACGACGCGACCGTGAACACGATCCTGTCGTTCGCCGTGCCGTTCGCCGCCGCCGTGCCGGCCGAGGCCCTGGGCAGCTCCGGCCTCGTCGCGGCGGTCGTGGCGGGGCTGATCACCGGTTTCCGCGCGCCCCGCGTGCTGCCGGCCCGCCACCGGCTGTCGGACGCGCAGAACTGGGCGAGCGTCGAACTCGTCCTCGAAGGCGTCGTGTTCCTGGCGATGGGCCTCCAGCTGGCCGCCATCCTGGACGAGGTGCACCGCGAGCACACCGGCCTGGGCCCGGCGATCGGGATCGCCGCCGGAGCGCTCGCGGTGACGCTGCTCGTGCGCGCGGCCTACGTCGCGCCCCTGCTGTGGGCGCTGAAGCGACGCGCGCTGCGCGGCCAGGCGCTGCAACCCCGCATCGCCGCCATCGGCGAACGCCTCGAAGCGGGCGGGGACGGCCCCCGACGAGGCCGGTTCACCGAACGCGACCTGGAGCGGTTCGCCACCCGGGTCCGCCGCTCGCTCGCCGACATCGACTACCTGCTGCGCCAGCCGCTCGGCGTGCGCGAGGGCGTGGTCGTGGTGTGGGCGGGCATGCGCGGCGCGATCACCGTCGCCGCCGCGCAGACCCTGCCGGAGGACACCCCGCACCGGCCGCTGCTCGTCTTCGTCGCCTTCGCCGCGGCCACCCTGTCCCTGCTGGTGCAGGGCGGGACGGTCGGCCCCCTCGTCAAGCGGCTGTTCCCCGACCGGACCGACGAGGCCGACGAGCGCGAGCGGGCCGACGAGCGGCAGCGGATCCGGGAGCTGGTCGACGCCGCCGCCCGCGGAGTGCCGAGGGAGGAAGGCACCTCGGCCGACCACCACCGGCTCGCCGTGCTCTCCGCGCAGCGCGACGCGCTCCTCGACGCCCGCGACGACGGCACCTTCGACGCCGACGCGCTGACCGCCGCGCTGCGCACCGTGGACGCGGCGATGATCACCCTCGAACTGCGCGGCGACCCCGCGCCGTGAGCGTGGTCGGTCCCCCGAGGTCGGTGATCACTCGAACGTGGGCTGTGGTCGACCACGGCCGGGGGTCGTCCCCGTGATCGGGCAGACCGGCGGAAGCGGGTTGCCCCACCGGTGCTACCCGGTCTCGGCGTCACCGAGTCGGACCACCAGCACGGCCATCTCCCTCAGGCGTTCGCAGTACTCGACCGCGCCGTCACCGTCGATCGAGCGCAAGACCTCCTCGACCGCGACCAGGCGTCTGGCCACGACGCGGCGGCGCCGCTCGTCGAGGTGCCCCGACAAGGCCGAGGAGGCGCAACCCGCGATGTCCGAGTCCAGCACCACCACGTCCTCGCCGGCGACGTCCCGACCGCGGAGGTGCGGCGGGAACGGCGCGCGCACGTGTTCTTCCCACAGCAGTGAGAGCCGGTCCAGGTCGCTCATGGTCCAGATGGTGCCCCACGCGAGCGGGGAGGGTCCGGGCACGCCGTGCCCCGGCCCGGTCAGTCGACGCGGACGGGGGTTGGCGGCGGGATCAGGTTGAGGCGTGGCCGGCCGCGGTCGTGGGTGGTGTCGCTCAGGTGGTGCAGGCGGCGGCGCCCGACCAGTTCCGCCAGCAGGACCGTGGTGGCGTCCAGGCCCATGGTGTCCCCGATGCACTTGCGGCGTCCGGCGCCGAAGGCGAAATAAGCCTCTCGTTGCGCGCTCGTCAGGCGTGGGGGGAGCCAGCGGTCCGGGTCGAAGCGGTCCGGGTCCGGGAACGCCGTCGGGTCGTGGTGCAGGGCGTAGGGGCTGACGAGGACGTCGGCGCCGGCGGGGATGTGCAGGTCGTCCCAGTGGACGTCGTGCGGGGCGGTTCGGGTGATCAGCCAGCCCGGTGGTCGCAGGCGCAGCGCCTCGGTCGCGGCGGCGCGGGTGCAGGGCAGGGACGCCAGGTCGTCGTGGCCGGGTGGGCGGTCGCCCAACGTGTCGCGCAGTTCCGCTCGGACGCGGTCGGCGACGTCGGGGTGGGCGTCGAGCAGGCGCAGGGTCCAGACCATGCCGTGGGCGGCGGTTTCCACGCCGGCGGTGATGAAGGTGATGACCTGGTCGTGGATCTGCCGCCTGCCGTCGGGGGTGTCGTCGTGCGCTCGGACCAGGGTGGAGAGCAGGTCGCCGTGGTCGGGGCCGTCGCGGTAGAGGTCGATGACCTCGTCGACCAGGGCGCGCACGCGTGCGACGCGGTGCCGGTAGCGGCGGTTGACCGGGAGCGGCAGCTTGGCGAACGCCTCGCCGGGCATGATCATCTGCCAGAACAGGCCGTTGAAGATCTCCATGGTGACGCGGGCGGCTTCGGCGGCGGCGCGCAGGCCCGCCGGGGCGGTGATCAGCGAGCGGGCGGTGACCGTGGCGGCGAACCGGTGGACCTCGGTGTCCAGGCGGACCACCTGGCCCGGGCGCCAGGTGCCGGTGATCTCGGTGACGGCGTTGGCGGCGATGTCGGTGTAGGCGCGCAGGCGGTCGCGGTGGAACGCCGGTTGCACCAGGGCGCGCTGCCGCGGGTGCTCGGCGCCGGAGCAGGTGACCAGGCCGTTGCCGAGGTAGAGGCGGACCTTGTCGAACAGCGGGCCGCCCTTGTCGAACAGGTTCTGGTCGGTGACGTAGACCCGGCGCGCCAGCTCGGGCGTGGTCACCACCCACACCGTGCGCGGTCCGAGCCGCAGCCGCACCAGAGGGCCGTGGTCGCGCAGGCCGCGGACGAACGCCAGCGGGTCGCGCAGGAACGGGACCAGGTGCCCCGCGACGGGGATCGCGCCGGGCAGGAGGGGCGTGGTGGTGGAGGCAGGGCGCATGGGACACCTCGCGGGTGTGCCGACCGGGGCACCCCGCACTGTCCCGCCGCCGGAGCCGGCCGGTCAAGCGCTCGTCCGGGGATCGCCCGGAGGAGGTGATGGCGGCGGGGACGCCGGTGCGCGTGGAGGGCCGGCACCAGTGGTCCGGCGTCGGCGTGCACCTCCAGGCGGTCACCCGCCGCGAGCGGCCGGCGGCGCCACGGTGCGGCGCTCGACGAGCGCGGGTCCGAGGGTGCGGCCGGGTGCGTCGGCCCCGCTGTCGGCGATGCGCGCCGGCAGGAGGTCGAGCGCCTCCGCCGCCACCGCGTCGGAGTCCGGGCGGATCGTGGTCAGGGGCGGCGGGAAGCAGGCCGCTTCGGGGACGTCGTCGAAGCCGACCACGCTGACGTCGCGGGGCACGGAGCGGCCGTGCTCGTGCAGGGCGCGCAGGACGCCCAGGGCGAGGTGGTCGTTGGCGGCGTAGAAGTCGGCGGGGCCGCGGACGTGCCAGACCGTGCGGTGCCCGGCGGCGAGCAGGTGCCGGGTGGCGGTGTGCGCGCCCGCCTCGTGGTCGACGGTGACCAGCGGCAGCACGCCCGTCGGGTCGCCGTCGACGGTCACGAGGGGCACGTCGGCGGCCACCTCGGCGAGGGCCTCGCAGTCCGACGCGGTCGGCGCGATGGCGACGATGCCCGCCACCCGCTGGTCCCGGTGGTGCTCC
>NZ_JBHWIE010000347.1:0-7357 GCF_042732085.1 Actinosynnema sp. NPDC059797 | reverse complement strand
GAAGAGGGGGGTGCGGTCGGGGGGTGCGTCGACCGGGAGGGTCTGACCGCCTTCGTGGAGCGCGCCGGTCGCGGTGTCGGTCCACCGCGCGCCGGACGGGAGGGGGGCCTCGCGGGATCGCCGGCCGGGCCGGTGGGCCGGGGCGACGAGGAGGTCCGGGCCGAACGGGAGCCGGCCGTCCACCGCCCGCGCGGTGCCGTCGCGGGGGTGGCCGGCGAGGAGCGGCCCCGGCGGGGGCGGACCGGTCGCGGGGGTCGCGCGCGCCACCCGGTGGCCGTCGCGCCGCCCGAACCCGCCGCCGACCTCGCCGCCGACCTCGCGCGAACCCACCCGGCACACCTCCCTGAGATCGAAGCGCTTCGAAATGACGCCACCGCCCGTGCCCACAGCCGACCTCGGGGTCAGCGCGTGGTGCTCGCCCGCTCGGTCAGCCGGGGCGGCAGCAGCGTCAGCGACGGCGTCGGCGCGCGGTCGAGCTTGGCCATCAGCAGCGCCACCGCGTGGTGGCCGAGCTGCTCGGCCGGCACCGCCACCGAGGTCAGCGGCGGGGTCATCCGCCCGGCCAGGTCGTCCGGGCAGATCGCGACCACGGCCACGTCCTCGGGCACCTTGCGGCCCAGCTCGCGCAGCACCTCCACCACCGACGGCAGCGCGGCCTCGTTGTGCACCACCAGGCCCGTCACCGCCGAGTGCCGGTCGAGCAGGCCCGTGATGGCCTGCCGCACCGACTCGTGGTCCGGCTCGGTGGGCAGGGTCGTCGACGCCACGCCCCGCCGCATGGCCGCCGCGCTGAACCCGGCCATCGTGCGGTGGGCGAACCCGGTGTCGCGCTGGTAGACCGCGCGCGGCGCGCCCACCAGCGCCACGTAGGAGTGACCGAGGTCGGCGAGGTGGTCCACGCACCGCGCGCCCGCCTCGGCGAAGTCCAGGTCCACGCAGGTCAGGCCCGCCGCGTCGGCCGGGAAGCCGATGAGCACCGAGGGCCGGTCCAGCTCCCGCAGCACCGGCACGCGCTCGTCGTGCATCTCCACGTCCATCACCAGCAGGCCGTCGACCTGGGCGCTGCCCGCGACCCGGCGCAGGCCCGCCGCGCCCTGGTCGGCGGTCACCAGCAGCACGTCGTGCTCGTGCCGGCGGGCCGCGTTGGCCACCGCCACCACGAACTGCATCATCACCGGCATGTTCATGCCCTCGCGCACCGGCAGCACCAGCGCCAGCACGTTGGCGCGGTTGCTGGCCAGCGACCGGGCGCCCGCGTGCGGGTGGTAGCCCAGCGCCCGCACGCTCGCCTCCACCCTGGCCTTGGTGGCGGAGGAGATCGAGCGCCGCCCCGTCAGCGCGTACGACACCGTGCTGGGCGCGACGCCCGCGTGCCTCGCGACATCGGCGATGGTGACCACGTCAACGCACCTCCCGCACCCGGACGCCCGCCGCCTGCGCGGTGAGCAGCAACGACGCGCCGTCGAACGAGACCCGGAACCCCGGCGGCGCGGGCCGGTCGCCGGGGACGACGTCGTGGAAGGCGATCCACGCGCCCTCCCGGGTGAACACCACCTCGTCGTCCACCAGCCGCACGCCGTCGCAGTCGTCGAAGTCGACGGCGGCCAGCACGCCCGAGCGCGGCCCGATCCGCTCGCCCGGCACGTCCACCACCAGCCGGGCCCGGACGTCGCGCGACGAGGAGCCGGCCAGCAGCTCGTACCGCCCGGCCTCCACCACGCGCCGCCCGGAGACGACGTCCCAGTGCCACAGGTGCTCCACCGGCAGCTCCACGGTCGCGGTCTCCCCCGGCTCCAGGTGCACCCGGCGGAACGACTGGAGCCGGCGCAGCGGCTGCCGCACCCGCGGGTCGAGCGCGGACGAGTACAGCTGCACGACCTCCGCGCCCGCGACCGCGCCGGTGTTGGTCACCGACACCGTCGCCGCGCCGTCGTAGGACAGCCCCGAGTACTCGAAGGTCGTGTAGGACAGGCCGTGGCCGAACGGGAACAGCGGCTCGCCGTCGAAGTACAGGTAGGTGCCGCCCGCGCGGATGATGTCGTAGTCGAGGATGTCGGGCAGGTCGTCGTCGGAGCGGTACCAGGTCTGCGGCAGCCGCCCGGACGGGGAGAACTCCCCGAACAGCGCCTCGGCCACCGCCCGGCCCTGCTCCTGCCCGCCGTGCGCGGTCCACACGACCGCCGGCAGGCGCTCCTCCTCGCCGTCCAGCGCGTACGGGTAGCTGCTCACCAGCACCAGCACCGTGTTCGGGTTGGCCTCCCGCACCGCGCGGACCAGGTCCAGCGACGGCAGGCGCAGCGTGGTGCGGTCCTGGGTCTCGCGGCCGTTGACGTGCGGGTCGTTGCCCAGCACCAGGACCGCGGTGTCGGCCCGCGCCGCCAGCGCCGCCGCCTCGGCGGTCCCGTCCACCACCACCTCGACCGCGAACGGCCCGGTGTCCGTGCCCCGCACCTTGTTGCGCAGCACCACGTCGTCGCCCTCGAAGCGGGGTTCGAACAGCTCGCGCACGTCCCACCCGCCCGGGGCGGCCGCCGTCGCGACCAGCGAGCCGTCCTCGGCCACGCCCAGGTAGCGGCGTGACGCGACGTCGCGCAGCGTCCAGACCCCGTCGCCCCAGTCGAAGCGGTCGAACAGCTCCCGCCCGCCCAGGCCGACCACGCCGCCGCGCACGCCCAGGTACCGGCCGTCGGGTGCGCGCAGCGCGATCCGGTCCACGCCCTCGGCGCACGTGACCGAGGCGAACCTCTCCAGTCCTCTTCGGACGGTCACCTGGTAGGGCAGGGTGCCGCTGTACCAGTCCTCGAACAGGGTGTCCGCGTGCGTGCCGATCACGGCGAGCCGGGCGCCCGGTCGCAGCGGCAGGGCGGAGTCGTTGCGCAGCAGCACCACCGCCCGCCGCGCCGCCTCCAGCGCCAGCTCCCCGTGGGTACCGACGACCTCGGGGCCGATCGCCGCGTACGGGTTGTCCCCCGGCGGGTCGAACTCGCCCAGCCGGAACCGCAGCCGCAGCACGTTGCCCACCGCCCGGTCCACGACCGACCGGTCGAGCAGGCCCTCCTCGATCGCCTTGGTGACGCTCTCGACCATGAGCGTCGGGTCCGCGTCCTGGTCGGTGAAGCTGTCCAGGCCCGCCCGCAGCAGCGCCGCGTGCCCCTCCACCTGGGTGGGCAGGTAGCCCTGCATCCCGGCCACGTTCGACGGCGCGTAGGCGTCGCTGACGACCGCCAGGCCGTCCGGGGCCCACGTGCGCAACTCGTCCTCGATGAGCGGGCTCAGGTGCGCCGGGCGGCCGTTGACCAGGTTGTACGACGGCATCACCGCCACCGCCGCGCCCGCCTCGACCGGCCCCCGGTAGCACGGCAGCTCGTACTCGTGCAGCACCCGCGGCCGCAGGTCCGACGACGTGACGCAGCGGTCGTCCTCGTTGTTGTAGCCCAGGAAGTGCTTCAGCGTCGGCGCCGTCCGCAGGTACCGCGGGTGGTCGCCGCGCAGGCCCCGGGCGTACGCCGTGCCCATCACCGAGGTCAGCACCGGGTCCTCGGAGTAGCCCTCCTCGTTGCGGCCCCACCTCGGGTCGCGCAGCGGGTTCACCACCGGCGCCCACACGTTCAGGCCGTGCTTGACGGGATCGCGGCGGTGGAAGCCGCGCGCCTCCACGCCGGTCGCCTCGCCGACGCGCCGCACCAGGTCGGGGTCCCACGTCGCGCCGAGCCCGACCGCCTGCGGGAACACCGTCGCCGGCCCCAGCCACGCCACCCCGTGCAACGCCTCGGTGCCGGTGCGGAACTCGGCGAGCCCCAGGCGCGGCACGGCGGGCTGCCGCTGGTGCAGCAGCGCCACCTTCTCCTCGTCGGTCAGGCGCCCCAGCAGGTCGGAAACCCTGGCTTCGAGCGACAGCGCCGGATCGCGGAACGGCAGGCCCACGGCACACCTCTCGTGCTGGTCGAATTCCTCGAATACCCAGCTCTCTGAATCGAATCGTTTCGATTCACGTCCATGAACTTCCCAGGTCGTGAGATCGAACGGGGATGCCCAAAAATGTGGCACAGGTCTCTGACCCGCGTCAACACCGAAGTTTCGCGAATGTTTCGTTCGACGGCTTCGAATCGAACGCGTTCGACGCAGGAGGAAACGCCGAACACCCCCTTCACCTCGTCGTGAAGGGGGTGTCGGCGACCTTCCGGATTAACTACCCGAACAGCTCCACGTGCAGCTGGAACGCCGTGGCGATCTCAGCCTGCGCCCAGAACCGGTGGTAGGTGAAGGTCGGCGCGGGGCCGCCGTCCAGGTACGCCTGGACCTTGGGCCAATCGGGGTCCTGCTTGAACATCGAGCGGATGTCGACGAACGAGACGCCCTGCTTGATCTGGTCGCCGTTGGGCATGGTGCCCGTCCAGCCCGTCGGCACGTACGGACCCTCGCGCGTCGACGTGTTGTACACGTCGTCGAAGCGGTTGTAGTCCGCGCGCGTCTCCGGCACGGCGATGCCCTTGTCGTCCTGGTGCTCCAGCAGCGCGTTGAGCAGGCCCTCGCCCACGGTCCGGGCCTGGGCGTTGCCCGACTCGGCCGCGTAGTTCAGCAGGGTCTTCGCATAGGACGCGGCGATGCCGACGTCCTGGCTGTGGTTGAGCACCCGCACGCGCAGGTTCGCGTTGCTACCGGGGTTGGTGGCGTTCCAGGTGTCCGGGGCGCCGGTCCACTCCAGGTCGGACGGGATCTGGAAGTCCCCGCCGGTGCCGACCGTGGTGTTCGCGATGGCCCAGGGGACCCACTTGTCGAGGATCTTCTTGGCCGCGGCGTTGCCGGTCATCTCGTACAGCGCGGCGGTGCGCTCCATCTGCCACGCCTGGAAGCCGAACCAGCGGTTCGACGGCGGGTCGCGCCACACGGGGTGGGCGTCGTAGTACATGCCGTAGAACGTCGGCGTGCCCGCCGGCGGGGTGGCGTACTGGCCCTCCCAGCTGTTCGTGACACCGCCGGCGATGCCGCCGTCGGCGGACTGCAGCCACTGGAGCAGCTCCAGCTGGCGGGTCATCGAGGTGGCCCAGTCCTGCTGGCCGGTGGCCGACTTCGGCTTCAGGGCCGGGACCTGCGACAGCGCGTACGCCGCCAGCGGGTTCTGGTAGCCCTGGTGCGACGCGCCGTCACCGATGCGCCACGCCCAGCCGGCCGACGTGTCCGTCGCGCCGCCCCACGCGTAGTACCAGGACATCAGGTAGTGCGCGCTGTCCTTGCCGGTACCACCCGGGCAGGAGGTGCTGCTGCAGTTGCCGATCTTCTTGAAGTACTTGTCGAACATGGCGTACCGGAGGTAGTCGCCCATCTTGGCGGCCTTGTCGATCTCCGACTTGATCTCGGCGGCCTTGCCCTGCTCGGTCGCCCACTCCTGGGCCAGCAGCGCCACCTGCACCGCGCGCGCGTCGGCGTCCGGGGCGTTGGTGTACTTCCACTGCTTGGCGTACTGGGCGTCCTTGGTGAACAGGTCGAGGAAGCCGTTGCGGCCACCGTGCGCGAACGTGTCGCAGGACGGCTGCGGGATGGTCTCCCACACCGACTCGGACGAGCCGCGCTGGTAGGTGTTGATGTACGCGGGCGCCGCGTCGGACTCGTCGCCGCACCGGCCGAAGCCGTAGGTGTTGTCGACGTCGAGCAGCCAGTGCATGCCGTAGATGTCGTCGGTGCCGTACGCCGACTTCAGCTCGGCCGCGATCGGGTCACGACCCACCGGCACGCCGGAGTCGAGCTGCGACGGGTACTGGTCCATCCGCGGGTGCTCCGGCGCGTAGGTCGCCGGCTTGGACGGGTCGTACTTGTTGTTCGTCGGCTGGTCCGCGGTCGCCGGGATGATGTACTTCTCCATCGAGGCCCAGGCCTTCTTGAACGAAGACCAGTCCTCGGTGATCCGGGCGTAGCTGGCCTCCAGCCACAGGTAGTAGCTGAACGCCTCGGACGTGGTCTGGTGACCGTGGTCCGGCGCCTCGACCATCAGCGTCTCGATCGAGTGGTACGGCACCTTCAGGCCGTCGCTGAAGGTCCGGAAGTACCCGCTCGCCGGGTCGTGGATCTTGGCGTACTGGTCGAGGAAGGCCTGCTCGAAGTTCGAGGCGGACCCGTCGATCTCCTTCACCTCGACCGTGGCCGGGGTGATGCCGGTGGAGCTGACGGTGAACGTCGCCGTGCCGGGCGTGCCGCCGTTGTCCGCCGAGGTGACCGTGACGTTCTGCTTGGTCGCCCAGTTGCTCGGCGTGAAGGTCAGCGACGCCGGGCCCGCGGTCAGGTCGGTGCTGCCGCCCGAGCGCGCGACCGCCACCGTGACGTTGCCCGTCGGCGCGGTGGCCAGCGAGACGCCGAAGGTGCCGGTCGAGCCCTGCCGGACGCTCAGCGACGGCGGGTTGACCTGGATGGCCTGGCCGGCCAGCACGCGGATGCCCGCGATGCTGGAGTTGGTCACGCCGCCCTTGTCGTCGGTGGCGCGCGCGGTGATGCCGTGCTCACCGACGGTCGCGCCGCTCCAGGACGCCGAGTACGGCGCCGAGGTGTCGGTCGCGACGACCACGCCGTCGGACAGGAAGTCGACCTTGGTGACGGTGCCGTCGCTGTCGCTCGCGGTCGCCGCCAGCGGGATCGCCTGGCCGACCTGGAACGTCTGGCCGGCCGTCGGCGAGTCCAGCGCCACGCTGGGCGCGACGTTGGGGCCGGTGCACCGCGTCCCGTTGATCGCGAAGTCGGTCGGGGCGTTGTTGGCCCCGGTCCACTGGCCGTTGAAGCCGACGGACACCTGGGCGTTGGCGCCCAGGTTCGGCGACCAGCTCGGCCCGGCCACGGTCACCACGCTGCCGCTCTGGCTGAACGTGCCGTTCCAGCCCTGCTGCACGCGCTGGCCGTCGGGGAAGGTCCACGTGAGCCGCCAGTTGTTGACGGGGTCACCCTGGTTGCGGATGTTCACGCTGGCGCCGAAGCCACCGGGCCACTGGTTGGTCACCTGGTAGTTGACCGTGCACGTGACGGCGGCGTTCGCCACCGGCGCCACGAACGGCATCACTCCCGCGGCTGTGGCCGCCGCGGCGATCAACGCGAACGGTCCGGTTCGCAACCGTCCCGCTCTGGTGCGGTACCTCATGCGTCCTCCTCCTGCACGGATCAGCCGTTGATCCGCGAGCTGTCGGGCGACGGTGTGGTGGTGCCGTGTCGCCGGTGGTGCCGGTGGTGCGGTGTCGCGGCGGTGTGGTGCGGTGTTGCGCGAGGGTGGAGTCGGCACGGGGCGCCTGGGCGCGCAGACCCCCCCGCCCCGCCAGGGGGCGGGGGCCGGGGCCCCCGGGGAGTATAACAAAAAACAAGACCCCCACAAGGTAAACAA
>NZ_JBHWIE010000346.1:0-7367 GCF_042732085.1 Actinosynnema sp. NPDC059797 | reverse complement strand
CGCCGCGCGGCCCGTCGGCGGCGAGCAGCTCGACGAGGTTGCTCAGGGCGTGCAACTCGTTGAGGACCCGGTCCGTGCCGCCGACGGCGTCGATCCGACCGGTGAGCCGGCGCACCTCGGGCGTGGTCAGCGGGCCGCGCGGGTCGTGGTGGCCGCGCACCACCCGCAGGCCGGCCGCGAGCCGCGCGAAGGTGACGGGCCCCTCCAGGCAGTCGGCCACGACGGCGAGCACGGACGCGTCGACCACCCGGAGGTCGGCCGCGTCGGCGCCGGACCGCATCGTGGCCACGGCGCCCGCCACCACCTCGGCCACCTCGTCGGCGGCCAACCCCCGCAACAAGGTGCCGTCCTCCCGGGACAGCGCGATCGCCGACACCGGCGAACCCGCCGCCGCGGCGAGGGCGGCCAAGTCGTCCCCGACCCGCCGCTCGCTGAGGTCCACCACCAGCACCGAGCCGCCGGCCCTCAGCAGGGAGCTGCCCACGGTGGTGACCAGGCTGGCCCACCCGTCACCGGTGCCGCCGAACACCTCCACCCGCGCCGCCGAACCGGTCGGTCGCAGCGGGAGCCACTCCTTGGCGACCGCGCGGGCCCGCAGCGCCTCCTCCCGGGCCGACATCCGGCCGCGCCACTCGCCGACCCGGTGGCGGAACAGGTCGAACCGGAAGTCGCGCTCCCGCGCGGCGGCCCGGACCCGCGACCTCGGCACCGCGACCTGCCGGACGAGGACCACCGCGAAGCCGACGACCAGCCACCCCGACAGCACCACGTGCCCGACGACCGTGCCCCCGAACGGCAGCGACCACACCCCCCAGGCGACCGCCCCGACACCGGCCACCACCCACGGGACCTGCCGCGACCGCCGCCGCCACAACCGCCACGCGTCGACGACCTCGGCGGGTTCGCGCCACTCGGGCGCGGGCTCCGGCTCGGCGGTGAACCCGGGCAGCGGCGCGAACTCCCACCCCCACCGCTCGACGCCGTCGAACAGCCCGCGCACCAGCGGCGCCACGCCCGCCGCCCGAGGCAGCGGCACGACCGGGGAACGGACCGCACCGGCGCCGTCGAGGTCCCCGGCAACGCCCTCCCCCGACGACGGCACACCGATCACCGCGGATGGCCTCCCCTCGACCGCCTCCGGGCGACACTAGCGGCGGATCACCGTGAGCCAACCCCTTGTCGCCCTCTGTCACCGGATCGGATCACGTGGAGCCCGCAGAATTGCCGGGAGGGACCGGGTGGAATACGTTCCCCGGACAGGTGATGCGGTCGGCCTTTGATCCACTTCGACATCCGCGCGATCGATTTTTCCTCTTCCACGCCCGAACGGCGGTACCGACGGGCCGCAGGGTGACGAAAAGGCGTCGGCGCGTTCCTGGTGTCGTGGGTCCGGAGAATTCATCCACGAGAAAAATCGACCCCGGACCCGCGGTCGGCGACGCGACGGCTCCGGGCCGGTCGACGGGCGGGACCGCGGCGACGAGCAGGTCCCGCAGGACGAGCCGGACGACGGCGGCGGCCTCGTCGGCGAGTGCCCGGTCCCGCTCGGCCGTGACGGTGACGGCGGGTTCGGCCGGCCGAACTCGATCTGTCATCGGGTCGAGGCCAGTGCCCGGCGCGCCGGGGAGGCCGGGCCGGGGTCAGAGGAGGGCGACGGTGCAGTGGTCCCGGAAGTCGATGACGCCGGCCGCGGCGGGGAGGGCGTGAACGGCGGTGGGCAGGGCGGCCAGGAGCAGGGTGGCGAGGATGGTGGCGATCGCGTTCCGCATCCTCCCAGCCAGGCAGGTGGAACCCCGGTGTTCAACCCGACCGGCCGGTAGTCATCCGCTCCGGATCGTGCCGCACCCGATCGATGCACCTCGTCGGGAGCGCCCCACGCACCACGTGACCACCACCTGCCCGAGTCAGAGAAAACGAGGGCTCATATTGAAAAAACGCGTCCGCGGGGGATTGACCGAAAAGGTACGCTCCTGAAAAGCACCTCCGTGGCACCCTCGGGAAGGTCATTCACATGGCTGATCCGCTCATCGGCAAGACGGAAATACGGAACGCCGCGAACCAGGTCGTCTTCGCATTCGACCCCGACAGCACACCGCCGAGGTTCGGGGTCCAGCAGGCCGGCGGGTGGGTCTGGGTGGAGCTGGCGAACAACGTCCTGTCGCTCGGGCGCGCCGGCGTGGTCGGCAACCCGTCCGTGAGGCTCCACGGGCAGAACGCCGAGATCCTGGTCGGCGGGAACGGCGCCACCGGGAGCCTCGTCGTGCGCGAGCTCCACGACAAGGTGAACGCCCAGCTCGACGGGTTCGGGAAGCTGGTGCTCGGGAGCGACCAGCACCCCGGCGGCATCACGCTCAACGGGGCGAACGGCAAGTCCGCGCTGGTGCTGGGCGGCGGTGGCCTCCACGCCGGCGGCGACGGCACCGCCGGGAAGATCACGGTGGTCGACGACAAGACCCGCCCGATGTTCGAGGTGCGGGCCGCCGACGGCCATGTCCTGGCCCGCGGGTACCAGCGGGCGGGGCGGGTCGTGGCGCGCGCGGCCGACAAGTCGGACGCCGTCGTCCTCGACGGCTCGACCGCGGACGTCGCGGCGGGCCACGCCGGCGCGGCGGGGACGCTCGTGCTGAACGACACCGCCGGCCACGCGATCGTCAAGGTCGACGCGGCCGGCGCCGGCACGATCACGCTGCTCCGCGACGACAAACCGGTCTTCCAGCTGAACGGGGCGACCGGAGAGGTCCGGTTCGGCGGCGGGACGGTACCGGGTCAGCTCTTCCTGCGGGACGGGACCGGGAAGGACACCATCCACCTGCGCTCCGGGGACGCCATCGCCCGGGTCGGCGGCAACGGCAAGGACGGGCGCGTCCGCCTCTGCCGGGCCGACAACGGCGTGAGCATGGAACTCGACGCGACGAGCGGGGACATCATCCTCCAGAACGCCGACTGCGCCGAGGACTTCGACCTCGCCGACGGGGTCGAGGCGGAACCCGGCACGGTCATGGTGCTCGACGAGCAGGGGTCCCTGCGGCCGAGCGCGCGGGCGTACGACTCCGCGGTCGTGGGCGTGGTCGCCGGCGCCGGCGGCTACCGGCCCGGCATCGTGCTGGACCGCACGGCCTCGTCGCGGCGGCGGGCGCCGCTGTCGATGGTCGGCAAGGCGTACTGCATGGCCGACGCGACGACCGCCGCGATCGCGGTCGGCGACCTGCTGGCCTCCTCGGACCGGCCGGGGCACGCCATGAGGGCGGGCGACCCGACGCGCGCCTTCGGCGCCGTCCTCGGCAAGGCGCTGCGCCCGCTGACCGGCGGCACCGGTCTCATCCCGATCCTCGTCACCCTCCAGTGACCATGGACGGCCTCCTGTCCCACAACGTCGACCGGCCGCTCAGCGTGCGGGCGCTCGCGTCCGCCCTCGGCGTCCCGGCGCCGATCTCGGTCAAGCAGCTCATCGCCCGGCTGGAGGACCCGCGCCGGCCGTTCTACCTCATCGCCCACCGGTGCAACGACCTCGACGAGGTCAAGTGGGCGATCCAGGCGGGCGCCAACGCGATCGAGTGCGACATCCAGTTCACCCACAACCAGGGCTCGCTCACCACCGAGTTCTGCGTCAACCACGACAACACCGACCACCCGGCCCGCGACGACCTCGTGCCGTACCTCAAGGGCGTGGCGGAACTCCTGCGCGACAACCCCCAGGTCGCGCTCTGGCTGTTCGACCTCAAGCAGGACTGGCCGTGGAAGGCGGTCCCGCTGCGCAACCTCATCCGCCGGCACCTGACCGACCACGTCCCGGTCAACGTCCTCATCTCGCAGCCGGAGTACGCGGGCCGGGGGTTCTTCGAACCGATCGCGACCGGGCTGCGCCCGCGGGAGGGGTACGCGATCGACGCGCACGACCACCCCGACGCCGTCTCCGACTTCTTCACCGGCAAGGGCATCACCCGCCACGGGTACGGCAACGGGATCTTCGTCGCGGGCGGCGGCGAGCACGTCCCGCGCTCGGTCATGCAAGGCGTCGCCCTGAAGTGGGCCGAGCGCAGGATCCGCTTCGTCTACGTGTGGACGCTCGGCGCGAAGTCGGCGATGCGCGACTACCTCGCCATGGGCGTCGACGGGATCTTCGTCAACGACGTCCCGGCGCTGAGGGAGGTGCTGGAGGAGCCCGCGATCAAGGCCCGGGTGGCCCTCGCGTCGCGCGAGCGCGACCCCTTCGCGCTGCCGCCGTACCTGCCCGCCTACGTGCTGACCGTGACGACGGCCGACGCGCTGTGGGCCGGGACCGACGCCGACCTCACCTTCGAGCTGCACGGCAGCGCCGGTGTCGCGAAGACGACGATCGACGCGTCGCCGCCGTTCCTGTTCGAGCAGGGCGGCACCGACCGCGTCGCGCTCATCGGGAAGGACGTCGGGACGATCCAGAAGCTGGTCATCGGCAACCACGGCGACTCGTCGGGGGACTGGCGGGTGACCACGGTGAAGGTCCTCGAGAGCGGCACCGGCCGGACGACCACCTTCGCCTTCAACCAGGAGATCGCGTCGAACACGTCCGCGAGCCGGACGCCGGTCTGACCGCCGGGGCGGCGGGGCCGCGCCGGGCCCGACGTCCGTGCCCGCGCGGTCCGGGCGGAACCGTCGGTGGCCGGATCACCGGGTGCCGACGGATTCCAGCCGGTTATGCTGCGGACGTGCACACGGTGGTCGTCCTCGCGCTGGACAAGGTGGTCCCGTTCGACCTCTCGACCCCGATCGAGGTGTTCACCCGCACCCGGCTGCCCGACGGCAGGCCCGCCTACCGGCTGAAGGTCTGCGGCGCCGGGCCGGAGGTGGACGCGGGCGCGTTCACCCTCCGGCCGCGCTGGGGCCTGGAGGCGCTGGCCGAGGCCGACACGATCATCGTGCCCGGCCGCTCCGAGCCGGGACCGGCGCCCGAGGAGGTCCTGGACGCGCTGCGGCGGGCCGCCGCCGGCGGCACCCGCATCGCCTCGATCTGCTCCGGCGCGTTCACCCTCGCCGCCACCGGCCTGCTCGACGGGCTGCGCGCCACCACGCACTAGTCCGCCGCCGCCGAGCTGGCCGCCCGCCACCCGCGGGTCGAGGTGGACCCGGACGTGCTCTACGTCGACAACGGCCAGTTCCTCACCTCGGCCGGCGCCGCGGCGGGCCTGGACCTGTGCCTGCACCTGATCCGCCGCGACCACGGCTCCGCGGTGGCCGCCGACGCCGCCCGGCTGTCGGTCATGCCGCTGGAGCGCGAGGGCGGCCAGGCCCAGTTCATCGTGCACGACCACCCGCCCGCGCCGCGCGGTTCCGCGCTGGAGCCCCTGCTGCGGTGGCTGGAGGACAACTGCGCGGGCGAGCTGACCCTGGAGGACATCGCGGGCGAGGCGGGCCTGAGCACCCGCACCCTCAACCGCCGCTTCCGCGAGCAGACCGGCACCACCCCGCTCCAGTGGCTGCTGCGAGCCCGCGTGCGCCGGGCGCAGCACCTGCTGGAGACCACCGACCACCCGGTGGACCGCATCGCCGCGCAGGTCGGCTTCGGTTCGCCCACCGCGTTCCGCGAGCGGTTCAGGCGCGTGGCCGGCACCAGCCCGCAGACCTACCGGGCCGCGTTCCGCGATGCCGGCCGGGTGGTGGCGAGAAACCGTTGACAGTTGGCTTTCCAGCCACTGGTGAGGCGGTGCCCGGTGCCGCCAGGATCGACGTCGTGATCACCACTCCCCCGCTGCTGGCCGAACCTTTCGCCCGCGCCACGCTGGACTTCCTGCGCGCCTCGGTGCCACCGGCCGTGGCCAACCACAGCATCCGCGCCTACGCCTACGCCGAGCACCTGGCCGACCGGTGGGACGCCCGGGAGCACGAGGAGTACGACCCGCGGGCCGTGTTCTTCGCCGCCACCCTGCACGACCTCGGCCTGAGCGCCGCGGGAGCCCGGCGACCGGACCGGTTCGAGGTCGCCGGCGCCGACCTGGCCGCCGAGCACCTCCGCGGCCAGGGCGTCGACGCGGGCACGGCGGACCGGGTCTGGGAGGCCATCGCCCTGCACACCTCCGGCGGCATCGCGCAACGCCGCGGCCTGCTGTGCCACCTGGTCGCCGCCGGCACCGCACTGGACTTCGGCGCGGACGCCGAGCACGTCACCGACGAGATGGCCGCCGACCTCCACGCCCGCTACCCCCGGCTGAACACCTCCTCCACGCTGTTCGCCGAGATCGTCGGCCAGGCGCGGGCCGTGCCCGCGAAGGCCCCGGTCGGCTCACTCGCCCGGTACCTGGTCAAGACCGACGACCTGGGCGCGAGCCCGGACATCCCGATGCGGTGGGGCGACTGACCGACGCCGGCGGCGCGCTGTCGGCTTCGCCCGCGCTTGCCGGTGCCCGGCAGCCGCCGAGCCGTCCCGCCCCTTCCTCCTCCGCAGATCCGGCAACAGGCGGACCGCCGGTTGCCGGTGCCCGGCAACCAACAGGCCGTCTTCCCGGCCGCCTTCACGTCTTCCGCGGACCTCGCGGTCGGGCGAGCATCGGGGGACGGGTGTCGGCGGGGTCCCGGCAGCCGTGGCCGACGGGGAGGAGCCGACGTGCGGTGGTCGCTGTGGGTGGTGCTGGTCGGGCTGCTGTTCGCCTCGCTCGCCCGGATCCCGCCGGTGGCCGTCCTCGCCACGGGACTGGTCACCGCCGGGTACGGCGCACGGCGCCGGCGCCGGACCGGGCGCCCCCGCACCGGGACCGGGGCACGGCCGCACGGCGCGGTCCGCACGAGGACCGTCGTGCTGGGCGAACGCGAGCAGCGCCTGTTCCGGTCGATCGAGGAGCGGCTGGCGGCCGAGGACCCGGGGTTCGCCCGACGCCTCCGCGCCCTGGACCGCGCGGGCCGCCGCGAGGAGGGCTTGATCGCCGCCGCGGTCGTGCTCGCACCGGCGGTGGCGGTAATCGCGCTCCTGGACGACCCGGCGTTGGCGGTGGTCGCGGCCCTGGTCACCGCGATCGCCTGCTGGGTCCGCCTGCCGCCTTCGGCACCACGGCGACCGCGCCGGGCACCCGGACCGGACGAACCCCTCGCCCCGGGGACCCGCGCCTGAGCCGGCCGCCGGGCGGGGCTCGGCAGCCGGCGACGACGAGGCGGCGCACGCCGCGACGGGCACGGGCTCGGCTCCGCCCACGTGCGTGCCCGTCCGCGCCCGTCCTTTCGGCTCGGCGTCGTCCGGCGCGGGTCGGGTGCGCCCGGCCGGGCGCTCACCCGGCCGGGCGCACCGGCAGCGCGGTCACCCCCCGGCTGACCGCGTGCCTCCACGTCACGCCGTCCCCGGCGAGCGTGGTCCGCGGGTAGCGGCGCAGCAGGGCGGTCAGGGCGACCTCACCCTCCAGCCG
>NZ_JBHWIE010000345.1:0-7439 GCF_042732085.1 Actinosynnema sp. NPDC059797 | reverse complement strand
CGGCCACGACGGGCCGCACGCGGTGGACCCGAACCGGGGTTTCCTGGAGCTGGGCTTCGACTCGCTGGCGGCGGTGGAGCTGCGCAACCGGCTCGGTGAAACGGCGGAGGTGCGGTTGTCGGCGACGTTGGTTTACGACCACCCGACGCCGGCGGCGGTCGCCGACTTCCTTCACTCCGAGTTGATCGGAGAGGTGGAAACCTCACCGTCCGTAGAATCGGAACTGGCCAGGCTTGAATTGCTCGTGGATTCCGCGTCGCCCGACGAGGAGGAGCGCGCCCGGGTCGAGTCGAGGCTCCGCGCCCTGCTGGCCCGCTGGTCGGCCTCCGGTGAGCCGGAGGATGCGGCGTCCGACTCGGACGCCGGGTTGGACTCCGTGACCGCCGACGAGCTGTTCGACCTGCTGGACGAGGAGCTGGAGGCCTCGGACTGACCGAGTCCCGCCCGAAACCCACGCCGCCCCGGGAAGCCGAAGTTAACGGTTGACCGGGGCGGCGTCGTCGTGACGGGGGACGGCACGGTGCTTGGACCGGTTCGTGGCGCTCCTGTTGCCAGGAAGTGTCCAGAAGGGAACGGATCGGGCGAAAAAGTGTCGTAGCCCTCGTTACGGCCCAGTATCTACTGGCGGGTTAAATGACCGTTCGGGCAAACGTGATGAACTTTCGTTTTTTACACCTATTTGTGGTACACATTCGTCTTGTACGTTTGTATACCGGAGGTTAGGGTCCCATCCAGTCACCATTTGACTGCACAGCGTTGTGTCTGTACCGACGCGCAACAGCTGAACTGGGGGAGTACAACTTTGAGTCTCGTCGAGCGCGAGCATCTGCTGGACCAATTAGACGCGATATTCACAGGCAGCGTGGCGGGCAACGGCCACGTGGTCCACGTCGGCGGCCCCGGCGCGAGCGGCAAGACCGCTCTCGTGCGTGCCTTCGGCGAACGCGCGGCGGCGGGCGGCGCGCTCGTGCTGACCGCCACCTGCTCCCGTGCCGAGCGCGCGGTCAGCGGCGGCGTGCTGGCGCAGTTCGCCGCCGGGCTGCCCGCGGAGGTCGCCGAACGACTGGGGAGGCTGCTGGACGTCGAGCGCACGGGCGCGCCGAACGCGGCGGCCCACGAAGGCCCGACGCCGGACCCCACGGCGCAACAGCACTCGCAGATCGTCCGAGCGGTCCGCGAAGTGCTGTTCGACGCCGCCAGGGAGCAGCCCCTGGTGCTGGTGGCCGACGACGTGGAGTACGCGGACTCCTGCACCCTGCAGGCCCTGCTCCACCTGCAGCGCAGGCTCAGCGGGGCGCGGATCATGCTCGTGCTGACCGAGTCGGACCACTCCCGGCACGTCAACGCCCTGTTCCGGGCCGAGCTGACCAGGACGCCGTGGTTCACCCCGGTGCGCCTGGCGCCGCTGTCGCCGCGTGGCGTCGCGCGCATCGTCGCCGACGAGCTGGACCAGCGCACCGCCACCGCGCTGGCGCCGGCCTACCACGCCATGACCGGCGGCAACCCGTTACTGGTCAAGGCGCTGGTGCAGGACCACCGCACCGCCGTGTTCACCGAGGACGGCGACCCCGGTGACGGCGTGACCGCCGGGGAGGCGTTCCGCCAGGCCGTGCTCGCCTGCCTGCACCGCTGGGAGCCGGGGATGCTCGACGTGGTGCGCGCGGTGGCCGTGCTGGGCGAGAACGCCACGCCCGAGCTGCTGGGCCGCCTGCTGGGCCGCAAGACCACGTCGGTCGTCGAGGTGCTCACCGCGCTCAACCACACCGGGTTGCTCGACGACGGCCGGTTCCGCCACCCGGCCGTGCGGGCGGCCGTGCTGGCCGACGTGGGCGCCGACGACCTGGCGGCGGCGCACCAGCGCGCGGCCGGCCTCCTCTACGCCGAGGGCCTGCCCAGCGCGGACATCGCCGCGCACCTGAACGCCGCCGGCGCCGCCACCGCGCCGTGGGCGGTCGCCGTGCTGCGGGACGCCGCCGACACCGCGCTGGCCGAGCACCGGCCGGAGCGGGCGGTGGAGTACCTGAAGCTGGCGCGCACCAGCTGCCCGGAGGACGACGCGGCCGGGCGCGCCGCGCTCGCCGCCGCGCTGGCCTCCGTGCAGTGGCGGGCCACCCCGTCGGTGGTGTCCCGGCACCTGCCCGAGCTGCGCGAGGCCGCCGAGCGAGGGCTGCTCGGCGTGCGCGAGACCCGGGCGCTGCTGCGCTACCAGCTGTGGTTCGGCCGGACCGCCGAGGCCAGGGACACCCTGCGGCGGCTGGAGGAGACCGCCGCGGAGAGCCCCCACTCGCCGGCCGCCACCGAGCACCGGGTGCTGCGGGACTGGGTGCGCTGGCTGCACCCGACCGTGGCCGACGCCGTGCCCGTCGGCGCGGGCGACCGGCGCTCGGCGCTGATCCGCGACCACCAGGAGGACCTGGTGGCCACGGCGGAGCGCCTGCTGCGCAACTGCTGGGCGCCCGACAGCGCGCCGGAGGCCGCCTCCTACGCGCTGCTGACGCTCGCTGCGTGCGGCGAGGTCGGCCGGGCCAAGCACTGGTGCGACACGCTGCGCGCCGACGTCGGCACCGGCAACGCCGCCACGTGGAAGGCGGTGCTGGCCGACGTGCGGGCGCACATCGCGCTGATGGAGGGCGACCTGGCCACGGCCGAGCGCCAGGCCCGCCTCGCGCTCACCGCGCTGTCCTCGCACAACTGGGGCCCGGCCATCGCCTCGCCGCTCGCGGCGCTGGTGCTGGCCACCTCGGCGACGGGCAAGCACGACGAGGCCGAGGCGCAGCTCAAGCGCACCGTCCCGGTGGCCGCGCAGAACACCTGGCACTGGGCCGTGTACCTGCGGGCCAGGGGACAGGCGAACCTGGCCGCGGGCCGGCCCCACGCCGCGCTGGCGGACTTCGAGGCGTGCGGCGAACTGGCCGTGCACTGGGACCTCGACCTGCCCGCGCTGCTGCCGTGGCGCTCCGACCTGGCGCAGGCGTACCTGCGGCTGAACCGGATCGACCGCGCCGGCGAGCTGGTGCTGGCGCAGCTGGAGCGGCCGACGGCGGACACCCCGCGGGTCCGCGGCGTGTCGCTGCGGGTGCTGTCGTCGTCCATCGAGCTGAAGCAGCGGCTGCCCATGCTGCGCGAGGCCGCGGCGCTGTTCCAGGGCTGCGGCGACCAGGTCGAGCTGTCCGTCGCGCTGGCCCTGCTCAGCAGCACCCACCACGCGCTGGGCGAGTTCGGCGCGGCCAAGGTCGTGGCCAAGCGCGCGCTGCGGATGGCCGAGGGCTGCCAGGCCGAGGCCCTGTGCCGCCAATTCCTGCCCCGCGGCCTGGTCCTGGACGAGGCCGAGGGCGAGGAGGAGGAAGCGGCCGAGGTCGAGAGCCGCGGCGGCACCGCGCACGAGCCCGACGACCTGGCCACGCTGAGCACCGCCGAGCGGCGGGTCGCGGCGCTGGCCGCGCTGGGCCACACCAACCGGGAGATCAGCCGCAAGCTCTACATCACGGTGAGCACCGTGGAGCAGCACCTGACCAGGGTCTACCGGAAGCTGAAGGTGCGGCGCCGCACCGACCTGCCGACCGGGCTCCCGATGGGCGCGCTGGACATGTGGGCCGCGGAGGCCCCGGCGATCACCGCGCCGCAACCGACACCGGGGCACCCGACACCGGGGCACACAACCGGGCACACACCGGTGCAGCGCACGGCGCGCGACCCGCGCCAGGGCGCCCGCTCCACCTCCGGCGGCGGAATCCGGCGCTGATCCGGCGTCGACCCGCCGGGCGACCGCGCCGAGCCGCACCGACACCCGAACGGGGTCGGTGCGGCTCGGTCTCGTCGGGGGTCCGTGGTGTGATCATCGGGCGCGGGCGGCCCGCGCCCCGGCCCACCGCCGGGGTGGGCCTGGGCCCACCTCAGGTGTGCTCCTAGGTCCATGGAACGTGAAGCGCGTTCCCCATAGCGTTAGCTGCAATGCACGAGGACGAGTACCAACAGGAATGCGGGTGAGTGGCGATGTTTGGCGGTAGGCGGAGGGACCAGCACGGCGGGAACGGCAGCGCACCCGCGGCCGTGCGCCTGGACTCTGTCCGCAAGACCTACGGCAAGGGCGACAGCGCGGTGGAGGCGCTGCGCGGCGTCGACATCGCGCTGGACTACGGCAGCTTCACCGCGGTCATGGGCCCGTCCGGCTCGGGCAAGAGCACGTTCCTCCAGTGCGCGGCGGGCCTGGACCAGCCGACGACCGGCGCGGTCATCCTCGACGGCGTCGACCTGACCGGCATGACCGAGGTCCAGCTGACCGAGCTGCGCCGGGAGCGGGTCGGCTTCATCTTCCAGAGCTTCAACCTGCTGCCCGCGCTGACCGTCGAGCAGAACGTCACGCTGCCGATGAAGCTGGCCGGGCGCAAGATCGACCGCAACCGCGTCGCGGACGTCATCCGCCGGGTCGGCCTGGACCAGCGCCGCACGCACCTGCCCGGCGAGCTGTCGGGTGGCCAGCAGCAGCGCGTGGCGATCGCCCGCGCGCTCGTGTCCGAGCCCGCCGTCGTGTTCGCGGACGAGCCGACCGGCGCCCTCGACACCCGCACCGCGCTGGAGGTGCTGGACCTGATGCGCGAGTCGGTCCTGGTCAGCGGTCAGACCATCGTGATGGTCACGCACGACCCGGTGGCCGCCTCGCACGCCGACAGCGTCATCTTCCTCATCGACGGCCAGATCATCGGGCAGCTCAAGCACCCGACCGCCGAGGCCGTCGCCGAGCGGATGACCCACCTGACCGCGATGGTCGAGCGCCCGCAGCGCTCGTTCAGCCTGAGCCAGGCCCAGGGCCCGGGTCGGCGTGACCGAGGGGGCAACTACTGATGTGGCAGCTCGCGCTCCGCACGCTCCGGTACCGCAAGGCCGGGTTCATCGCGACGTTCATCGCGGTGTTCCTCGGCTCGGGCCTGGTGATCGCGTGCGCCGGCCTCATGGAGACCGGCATCACGGTCGCGGTGCCGCCGCAGCGGCTGGCCGCGGCGCCCGTCGTGGTCAGCGGGCAGCAGTCGTACCTGGTGCCCAACGAGGACCCCAACGACCTCAAGGACATGAAGACCGTGGCGCTCGCCGAGCGCCAGTGGCTCGACCCGGCGATGGCCGACGAGCTGGCCGCGGTGGACGGCGTGGAGCGCGTGGTCGCCGAGACCAACGTCGCCGCGACCGTCGTGCGGGGCGGCCAACCGGTGCAGGCCGGGCCGCAATCCCTGGGCCACGCCTGGGAATCGGCGCAGCTCGGGCCGTTCGCCCTGATCGAGGGCAGCGAGCCGACCGGTGACCGCGACGTGGTGCTCGACGCGGCCACGGCGAGCCTGGCCGGCGTGAAGGTCGGCGACCAGGTCGACGTGGTGACCAAGGGCGAGGCGGACTCGTTCCGCGTCACGGGCCTGGTGCCGCCGGCGGGGCGCGACCCGCAGTCGCTGCTGTTCTTCGCGAACTCGGCGATCGCCGACCTCGGCGAGCACGGCGGCCAGGTCAGCGCGTTCGGCCTGTTCCTGCGCCCCGGCGTGGACGTCGAGGCGTTCCAGGAGTCCCTGGAGGAGAAGTACGACGGGCAGCCGTACTCGGTGCTGATCGAGGACGACCGCGGTCTCGCGGAGCACCCGGAGGCCGTCGGCGGCCGGGCGCAGCTCATCCCGCTCGCCGCGGTGTTCGGCGGCATGGCGGTGTTCATCGCGATGTTCGTCGTCTCCAGCACGCTCGGCCTGTCGATCCAGCAGCGCCAGAAGGAGATCGCGTCGCTGCGCGCCATCGGCGGCACGCCGGCGCAGGTGCGCCGCATGATCATCGGCGAGGCGTTCTTCGTCGCGATCATCGCCGCGCTGCTGGGCTGCCTGCCCGGCATCGTGATCGGGCCGCTGATGTTCGAGCTGATCTCCGAGGCCGGGGTGATCTCGCCGGTCGTGGAGTACCGCCAGGGCTTCCTCGCCTACCTGATCGGTCCGGCGGTGGCGCTGCTGAGCGCGCTGCTCGCCGCCCGCATCACCAGCTCCCGCGCGGCCAAGGTGAACCCGGTCGAGGCCATGGCCGAGGCGTCGGTGCAGCGCAAGTGGGTCACGTTCCCCCGCGTGCTGTTCGCGGTGCTGTTCTTCCTGATCGGCCTGGGCCTGTTCATCGTGACCGGCGCGTTCATGACGGGCCCGGTGGCCTCGGCCACGGCCGGCCCGGCGGTGATGGCGTGGGCGATCGGCCTGGCGCTGATCAGCCCCGGCCTGACCAAGGTCATCGGCAGGCTGTTCGCGGCTCCGGTGCGCGCCGCCGGTGGCGTGATCGGGTACCTGGCCAACAACAACATGCGGCTGCGCTCGGTGCGCATGGCCGCGGCGGTCACGCCGATCATGCTCGCGGTCGGCATCGCGCTGTCGAACTTCTACCTCTCGACCACGCAGGAGGCCGCGGCGTTCCGCTGGTTCGCCGAGGACCTGCGGACCGACGCGGTGGTCTCCTCGTCCACCGGCGGTTTCACGCCCGAGGTCGTGGAGCGGGTGCGGTCGGCCGAGGGCGTCGAGGCCGCCACCCGGTACGTGACCAGCGCGGGGTGGATCGACAAGCCCTACGACGATTCGCACATCTCCAGCCCGTGGCCGATGCAGGGCGTGGACGGTGAGAGCGCCGCGCAGATCACCGGCATCACCCCGGTCGAGGGCGACCTCGGCGACCTGACCGGCTCGACCGCCGGGTTGCCGGTGGCGCAGGCCACCGAATTGGGCGTGGGCGTCGGGGACCGGGTGACGCTGCGCCTGGGCGACCGGGAGCAGGCCGAGGTGACGGTCGTGGCGCTGTACGAGGCCAAGGAGGGCTACGAGACGCTCCTGGTGTCCGCTGACCTGCTGGCCGAGCACACCACCACCGGGTTGGCGCAGCAGGTCCTGGTCAAGGGCGCGCCCGGCACCTCGCCGGAGGCGGTGATGGCGGCGGTGCGCGAGCAGGTGGCCTCGGTGCCCGGCGCGATCGTCGGCGACAACTCGTCGATCGTCACCTTCGCCAAGGGCACGGAGACGCAGACCTGGGTGAACTACCTCCTGGTCGGCCTGATCACCGGGTACACGCTGATCTCGGTGGCGAACACGCTGGTCATGGCGACGGCCTCGCGCAAGCGGGAGCTGGGCGTGCAGCGGCTGATCGGCACCACGCCGCGCCAGGTGATGCAGATGCTCGCGCTGGAGGCGTCGGTGGTCGCGGCGATCGGCATCGTGCTGGGCACCGTCGCCTCGATCGCCACGCTGATGCCCTTCAGCATCGTGGTGCTGGACCGACCACTGCCGGCGGGCCCGGTGTGGATCTTCCTGGCGGTGGTGGCCGGCGCGTTCGCGCTGACCCTGGCGGCGACGCTGCTGCCCGCCCGCAAGATCCTCGCGGTGCCCTCGGCGGAAGCCGCCAGGGCGGCCGACTGACCCCCCTCGTACCACCCCCCAATCGGGCCC
>NZ_JBHWIE010000344.1:0-7443 GCF_042732085.1 Actinosynnema sp. NPDC059797 | reverse complement strand
CCCGTGGTCGACGGCACGGTCACCGTGCGGTCGAGGGCGCTGACGATGCCCGACGTCACGGTGCCCCGCAGGCCCTCCGGCGAGCCGATCGCCACGACCTGGTCGCCGACCCTCACCCGGTCGGAGTCGGCGAACACCGCCGGGGTCAGGCCGCTCACGCCCTCCGCCTGGAGGACCGCCAGGTCGCTGGACGCGTCGCTGCCCAGCACCGAGGCGTCCGCGGTGCGCCCGTCGGCGAGCGTCACGGTGACCCGGTCCGCGCCGGCGACCACGTGGTCGTTGGTCAGGATCCGCCCGTCCGCGCTCAGCACCACGCCGGAGCCCAGCCCCTCGCCCCGGCCGGTGGTCACGTTGACCTGCACCACGCTCGGCAGCACCTTCGCGGCGATCGCCGAGACGTCCGCGGTGGACGTCCCCGACGACGAACCGGCCTGCAACGCCGCCGGGCTGCCGACCGCGCCCGTGGTCGCGCCCGGCGCGTTCAGGGCGCCGACCACGCCACCGGTGACCCCGCCGAACAGCGCGGCGGCCAGCGCCGCCGAGGTCACCGCGGTCCCGGTGCGCCGCCAGAACGGCGCCCGCTCCACCAACGTCCCGCTCACCGCGGGGAATTCCTCTGCCATGGACCCAGGTTCGCCCCGCGCCCTGTGAGCAGGCTGAGCGCCGCGTCAGGACTTGCCAAGAATCGCGGCGACCCCGTCCGCCGACAGCGGCTCGCCGAACAGCGGGCCCTGCACGCCGGTCACGCCCAACTCGGCCAGCCGCGCCACCTCGGCCTCCGTGCGCACGCCCGCCGCGTGGAGGGTGATGCCGAGGGTGCGCGCCCACGACAGCAGCGCCACCGTGGCGGTCTCGTCCATCGGGGTCGCGCCCTCGGTGATGCCGCGGATCGGCGCGCCCTCGAACTTCAGCCCGCCCAGCGGCAGCCTGCTCAGCCGGTCGACGCCGTGGTTGGCGTTGCCGACCCGGTCGAGCGCCAGCCCCACGCCGTGCTCGGTGAGGATGGCCAGCTCCTCCAGCTGTTCCTCGCCGAGCCTGCCGAGCAGCGTCTCGTCCAGCTCCAGCCGCAGCCCGGACGAGGGGAGGCCGCTCTCCCGCAGCACCCGGCGCACCTCGGCCACCAGCTCCGGCTCCTGGCACTGCCGGGCGGTCAGGTTCATGGTCAGCACGGGCGCGGCCGCGCCGAACTCCGCGTGCCAGCGGCCGGCGTCGTGGCACGCCTGCTCCAGCGCCCACGCGCCCAGCCGCGCCGCCATGCCCGTGCCGGCGACCAGCGGGCCCAGCTCCAGCGGGTCGACCGGCCCCTCGACGGGGTGCTCCCAGCGCAGCCGCGCCTCCACGGCCAGCAGCGACCCGTCGGCCGTCGAGCGCACCGGCTCGTAGTCGACCCGGAAGTCGCCCTGCTCCAGCCCGCCCGCGACGGACGCGGCGAGCCGCATCGGGGTCCGCTCCCGCCGGTCGCGCTCGGGGTCGTAGAGCGCCCACTGCGCCTTGCCGTCCTCCTTGGCCCACCGCACGGTCATGTCGACGCACCGCATCAGCTCGGTCACGTCCGCGCCGCGCGCCGACCGCACCACCACGCCGACGCTGGCGGTCACGCCGATGCCGTCCTCGCCCACCCACACCGGCTCGGCCAGCAGGTCGAGGGCCTCCTCGGCGAGCGTCACCACGGTCGCCACGTCCTCCGGGTCGAGGACCAGCACGCCGAACTCGTCCGGCTCGATCCGGGCCAGCCGCCCGACCCCGTCGAACACCGACCGCAGGTGACCGGCGACGGCGTTGAGCACCCGGTTGCCGACCTCGTGCCCGTAGGCGTCGTTGACCACCCGGAACCCGTCGAGGTCGAACACGACCAGCGCGAGCGCCGCCGGGCCCCTGGCGCCGACCGCGTTCTCCAGCCAGCCGACGAACTGGCCGCGGTTGGCCAGGCCGGTGTGCACGTCGTGCAGGCTCTGGTGCAGCAGCCGCGCCTGGAGCGCCCGCACCTCGTCCAGGTCCTCCAGGACGGCCACGTAGTAGGCGGGCGCGCCCTCGTCGTCGCGCACCAGCGCGATCGAGACCAGCGCGGTGACCGGGTCGCCGTCGCCGCCCAGCAGCCGCAGCTCAGAGCGCACGTGGTCCCTGTTCCCGGCCTTCAGCTCGTCGGCCAGCCGGTTCAGCGCGGCCTGGTCCTCGGGGTGCACGAGGTCCCGGCCGGTGGTCCCGGCCAGCTCCTCGGCGGTGCGGCCGAGCATGGCGAGCAGGGCGTCGTTGCAGTCCAGCAGCTCGCCGCCGAGGCCGGTGACCGCGATGGCCGCGGGCGAGGTCCGGAACACCGCGCGGAACTTGGCCTCGCTGGCCCGCAGCTTCGCCTCCGCCGACCGGGTGAGCCGCAGCACGCGGGTCTGGCTCTGCTCCTGCTGGTCGAGCGTGTGGACGCGCAGGCCGTCGGCGAAGCCCGCGGCGAACGCGCCCAGCACGGCCATCAGCCGCTTGGCCCGCTCGCAGGGCAGGGCGAAGTGGTCGAGCAGGTGGTCGCCGACGAACGCGAGCGAGCGCTCCAGCGCGGTGGTCGACACCAGGCCGTGCTCGACCATCGCGCGGCCCGCCCGGTGCACCGCGCCGGTGGGGCCGTCGTGCCGCACGGCGGTGTGCAGGTCGGTGGTGAACCCGGCGAGCAACGCCTCCAGCCGGGGGCGCGGCAGGTCGGCCACCACGGTCGAGCCGATGGTGGCGGCCCACCGCCGGGCGAACTCGCCCCGGACGTCCCCGGACTCGTCACCCGGTCGTGCCGCACCTGCCTCTTCGACCATCTTCATTCAGCTCTGCGGGCCCATCGTCGAGGGGACAACCTTGGTGTCGACCTGTCGCGCGATCGGGTCACCGCGATAGCCGACGTGCGCATTTCCGGCCATTTGTCACTCGAATGGTGCAATGGGTGACCGTAGGGCGCGATTCAGCTTAGTGTCACCCGACCGTGGATGCACAAGACGACCTCGCCGGTGCCCGCGTGAGCAGGGGAAACGCCTTCCGGGTGCCTCGGCGGAATTGGCTCCTGGGCCTTTTGCGGGGTCCGCGCGGTGCGCGCACGCCGGTGCTCGGGGCGTTGAGGGACGCGGCTGGGTGGCGTGCGGTGCGGTGGAACGGGTCCAGTCCAGCAGCGCGGCGGAGGCGCCGTCAACGACGTCCGGATACCGGAAACCCTTGACCCGGCGGCACTCCGGGCGCTTGGCTGCCGGAGCGGCGTTGAGGGACGCGCACCCTTCGTGTTTCGGAGAACGCCGCATGAGCCCTGCCACCGCCCGGGTCGTCATCGTCGGAGCGGGTCCCCGCGCCTCGGGGTTGATCGAGCGCTTCGGCGCCAACGCGCCGGAGCTGTTCCCGCACCCGCTGGAGGTGCACCTGGTCGACCCGTTCCCCGAGGGCGCCGGCCGGGTGTGGCGGCACGGCCAGTCGCCGCTGCTGCGGATGAACTCGATGGCCGAGGACGTCACGGTGTTCACCGACGACAGCGTGGTGCTGGAGGGCCCGGTCCGGCCGGGCCCGTCGCTGGCGGAGTGGGCCCGGGACGTGCCGCCCGACGTGCTGCCCGACCTGCCGCCCGACGTGCGGGCCGAGCTGGCGGCGACCGGGCCGACCTCGTTCCCCGGCCGCCGCGTGCAGGGCGCCTACCTGCGGTGGTTCCACGGGCTGGCCGAGGCGTCGCTGCCCGCCGGCAGCTCGGTGCGCGTGCACCGGACGTCGGCGGTGCGGCTGACCGGGTCGCCGGGCGAGCCGCAGCGGGTGTGGCTGGCCGACCGCGCCGAGCCGCTCGTGGCCGACGTGGTGGTGCTCGCGCTGGGCCACCTGGACGCGGAGCCCTCGGCCGGGGAAGCGGAGCTGGCCTCGTACGCGGGGCGGCACGGGCTGCTGTACCTGCCGCCGGACTACACGGCCGACACCGACCTGTCCGCGGTGCCCGCCGGGGCCGACGTGGTGGTGCGGGGGCTGGGGCTGGCGTTCGTGGACCTGTTCGTGCTGCTCGCAGAGGAGCGCGGCGGGCGGTTCACGCGGGAGGGCGGCGTGCTGCGGTACGTGCCGTCCGGGCGGGAACCCCGGCTGCACGCCGGGTCGCGGCGCGGCCTGCCGTACCACTCGAAGACCGGCTACCGGCTGCGCGGCGCGCCACCCGAGCCGCCCCGGTTCTTCTCCGCCGACGCCCTCGCCGCGGCCTCCTCCGGGGACCTGGACTTCCGGCGCGACGTGTGGCCGCTGATGGCGAAGGACGTGGCCTACGGCTACTACCGGGAGCTGTTCACCGGGCACCCGGGGCGGGTGCGCAAGCCGTGGGACGAGTTCGCCGGGTGCTTCGCCGAGCTGGACTGGTACGACCCGGAGATGCGGGAGCTGGAGGAGACCGTCGCGGAGGAGGACCGGATCGACTTCGAGCGGCTGGACCGGCCCCTCGACGGGCTGGTGTTCGCCTCCCCGGACGAGTTCCAGGCGCACGTGCGCGGGTACGTCGAGGCGGACCTGGCGCGGCGGTCCGACGACCGGTGGAGCGCCGACCTGGGCGCGTTCCTGGCGCTGCTCGGCGTGTACGGGCAGTACGCGCGGCTGGCGGCGACCGGCCGGGTGCGCGGCGACGGCGGGTGGTGGCACGGGTTCTTCAGCTGGTTCGCCAGCGGGCCGCCGCCGGACCGGCTGGAGCAGCTGCTGGCGCTGTCGCGGGCCGGGGTGGTGCGGTTCCTCGGCGCGGACGCGTGGGTGCGGGCGGAGGACGGCGCGTTCCTGGCGGGCGGCGCGAGCGTGCCGGGGCACGTGGTGCGGGCGTCCGGGCTGATCGAGGCGCGGCTGCCGGTGCACGAGCTGGGCCGCACGGCCAACCCGCTGCTGCGGTCGCTGCGCGACGCGGGCGAGGTGCTGGCCGACGAGGCCGGGCAGGTGCGGGTCGCGGCGGAGGACAGCCGGCTGCTGGACGCGCGCGGCGAGCCGCACGCGCGCCGCTTCGCGGTCGGGCCGTACACGTCGAACCGGGCCTACGCGGCGTTCGCGCGACCGAACACGAACGCGCCCGCGTTCCGGCAGAACGACGAGGTGGCGCGCGAGGTGCTGCGGTTCCTGACCTCCGGCTGAACCAGCGGGACCCGGGCAGGGGCCACACCTCCGCCCGGGTCCCCAGCTCCCGTCTCGGCCCAGCTCCCGTCTCGGCCCAGCTCCCGTCTCGGTCCAGTCGGCGTCTCGGTCCAGTCGGCGTCTCGGTCCAGTCGGCGTCTCGGTCTCAGTCGGTGTCTCAGGCGACGGAGGTGTAGCGCCCCCGGAACCGGACCAGCGGCGCGCCGTTCTCGGCGTGGCGGATCTCGCGGGGTTCGCCGACCAGCGCCACGTGGTCGCCCACCGAGATCCGGCGCGCGGTGCGGCAGCTCAGGCGCAGCGGCGCGTCCAGCAGGTGCGGCACGCCGTCCGCGTCGGGCTCCCACCGCGTGGCGGGCCCGAAGCGGTCCGCGCCGGTCCTGGCGAACAGGTCGGACAGCTCGGTCTGACCGGCGTGCAGCAGGTGGACGGCGAACAGCGGCGCCGTGCGCAGGACGGGCCAGGCGGACGCGCCCTCGCCGATCCACACCACCACCAGCGGCGGGTTCAGGCTGGCCGAGGTGAACGAGCTGACCGTGACGCCGACCGGCCCGTCGGGCCCGGGCGCGGTGACGATGCCGACGGCCTGGGGGAAGTCGCGGAGCGCCGCGCGCAGGTCGGTCACGACGCCACCCCCACCGGCGCGGCGAACCAGCCGGCCTCGGCCAGCAGGGCGGCGGGGTCCTGGTCGAGCGCGGAGTCGTTGAGGAACAGCCCGCGCCCCGGCACCGCCGCCCCCAGCTCCGCCAGCAGCGGCTTGAGGTGCAGCTCGACCGCCAGCGCGTGCCGGTCGCTCGCGGCCACCAGCAGCGGCACCGCCACCCGGCCCCGCAGCCACCCGCCGGGCGCCCGGTCCAGCACGGCCTTCAACAACCCGGTGTACGTGGCCTTGTAGGTGGGGGAGGCCACCACCAGGTAATCGGCCCGGCCCAACGCCTCCAGCGCCTCGTCCACGACCCCGGACCCGGCCGCGAACACCTCACCCGCCAACCCGGCCGCGTCCACCAGCGGCCCGTCACCGGCGACCTCGTGCCCCAGCGCCCGCAACGCGCCCCGCACCGCCTCGCCGACCCCGACCGCGGCCCGCAACGTCCGCGACCCGACCCGCGGGTTCCCGACCAACACCCCGACCACCAGTGGCTGACTCACCCCCCGAGCATGTGGGCCCGCACCCCCACCCCTCAACCCCGTCCACCCACCGGACCCCTCTTGCCACACCCCACCCACCCCGACCGGACAACTCGCAACACCCGACCGGACGACACGCGATGCCTGACCGGACGACACGCCGACAACCCCACCCGCTCCGCGCGTGTCCTCCACTCGGACATCGCGTGTCCTCCACTCCGGCATCGCGAGTCGTACGTTCGGGACGGGTGAGTCGTACGTTCGGGACGGGTGGGTTCAGCGTTCAGGGCCCCCGGACCGGAGTCCGGGGGCCCTGAAGAGGTGGGGGTCAGGCCACCGCGGACAGGACCGAGGCGATCCGGGTGGCGATGCGGTCGTTGTCGGTCGGGGCGAGGCTGAGCCAGCCGTCCTCGTGGACCATCAGGTACCGACCCTGGTGCGTGTCGAACCACGTGATCAGGGTGCCCGCCCGGGTGCGCCGGTAGCCGCCGCCGACGGTGACGCCGAACTGGCCGCCCGCGACGCGGCTCGCGGCCAGCTCGCTGACCACGGTCGCGTCCTCGCGCGACAGGCCCGCCTTCTGGAGCGCCTCGCGCTCGTCCAGCTCGCCGCCGCCCCACGGGTCGTCCTCGTCGTCGTCCTGCTCGTCCTGGAGCGCCACGGCCGCGTGCAGCGTCTCCAGCCGCAACGACAGGGCGCTGCCCGGTCCCGCCGTCCCGCCCGGCAGCACCTCGACGATCGACCGCGCCAGCGCCGTCGGCCGGATGCCCAGCACGCCGATCGACCCGCTGTCGATCACGGCCATCGCGCCCAGCTCGCCGCTCGCCACCGCGACCGCCCGCACGGCCCGGTCCACGTGGGCCACCGCGTCGACGGCCACCTCGTGCTCCGCCAGCAGCCGCAGCAGCTCGACCAGCCGCGGCGCGGGTTCGCCGTGCTCGGCCAGCGCCTGGCCGCGCAGCCGTTCGCGCTCCTCCTCGGTCGCCCCGGGCACCGGCACGTCCAGCGGGTACGGCAGCCGGCCCAGCCGGAGGTGGTGCCACAGCGCGTCCAGTTCCCGCGGCGTCAGCAGGAACTCCGGCTCGATCACGCCTGGTCGCCCTTCTTGCGCGGCTTCGCGCCGCCGATCACCGACGGCGGCAGGTTCTCGCCGGGCACCTCGAAGATGTCCTCGCCCCGGATGTACGCCGCGGCGCGGTGCTCCTTGTCCTCGCCGCCCTGACC
>NZ_JBHWIE010000343.1:0-7459 GCF_042732085.1 Actinosynnema sp. NPDC059797 | reverse complement strand
GACCGCGCGCCGCGGGGGCGCGCCGCAGGGCACCTGCGCCCAGACGGTCTTGCCGCCCTCGTGCCGGATCATCCCCCAGTCCTTGCTCAGGTTGTCCACGATGACCAGCCCGCGGCCGCGCTGCGGCCCCAGCCGCGACCGGCCCAGGGTCGGCTCGCGGACCGAACCGTCGTCGACCTCGATGCGCACGCAGCACGGGTCATCCGACCGGTGCAGGCGCACGCTGCGCGGGACGCAGCCGTGGTCGTAGGCGTTGGCCACCAGCTCGGTCACCACCAGCATGCAGTCGCCCAGCTCGTCGTCGGTCAGGTCGGCCAGCGCGTCGGCGGCCCAGCGCCGCACCCGCACCAGCGGCGGGACGTCGGCGGCCAGGGCCAGCACCAGTGGTCTCGGCCCCTCGGAGTCGTCCATGTGCTGTACACCCTCCCGTTCGAGACGCCTGGTACGTGACGTTGGTACCCCGATCCGGCCCGGGTCATGCCGCGCCGGCGCGGAACGCGCCGACGACCGGCGGGGTGGGCGCGGTTCACTCGGCGAACCGCCGTTCCGGGTAGGGTGGTGCGCTCGACGCTGGCTCGCACGGCAACCGCCATATGCTCTTGCCGGTCGCTCGATGCGGGGTCGGGACGTGGACGGGGTTGGCGGATGACTGGTACGCGGGGTTCGGGCATGCGGCTGCGCGTGCTCGAGGCGGTCACCGACAGCGCGCTCCGGGAGCTCGACCTGGAGAAGTTGTTCGAGGTGATGCTCTGGCGGGTCCGCGACCTGTTCTCGGTCGACACCGCCACCGTCCTGCTGGTCGACCCCGCCGGCGAGCAACTGGTGGCCAAGGCCGCCTCGGGCCTGGAGGAGGAGGTCTTCCAGGGCGTCCGGGTGCCGGTTGGCACGGGTTTCGCCGGGCAGGTGGCCCGGACCCGGGAACCCGTGCAGATCGAGCACGTGGACAGGTCCACCGTGGTCAACCCCCTGCTGTGGGAGCGGGGCCTGCACGTCCTGCTGGGCGTGCCGATGCTGGCCCAGGGCGACCTGACCGGCGTCCTGCACGTCGGCAGCACCTCGTACCGCCGGTTCACCGACGAGGAGGTGGAGCTGCTCCAGGTGGTCGCCGACCGGCTCGCCATGGCGGCGCACGTGCACCGGTCGCGGTCCGAGCGGGCCGCCGCGGCCATGCTCCAGGACAGCCTGCTGCCCGGCCTGCTGCCCGTCGCCGAGGGCTGGGAGCTGGCCGCGCGCTACGTCCCCGGCACCGACAGCGGGGTGGGCGGCGACTGGTACGACGTGTTCCACCTGCCCGACGGGCGCGTCGGCCTGGTGATCGGCGACGTGGTGGGCAAGGGGCTGCCCGCCGCGATCGTGATGGGACGCCTGCGCAGCGCGCTGCGCGCCTACGCCCTGGAGTTCGACGACCCGGCGGAGGTGCTGGGCAAGCTCGACCGGAAGGCCAGCCACTTCGAGACCCACACCATGGCCACGGTCGCCTACGCGGTCATCGACACCGCGGCCCACCGGATGCACCTGGCCCTGGCCGGCCACCTGCCGCCCGTCCTCGCCCTGCCGGGGAGGGAACCCGTCTTCGCGGACACGCCGGTCGACCCGCCCCTCGGCTACGACCTGGCGGTCACCGGCCGCCGCAGCTCCCACATCGACATGCCGCCCGGCGCGCTGGTCGCCCTCTACACCGACGGGCTGGTCGAGCGCCACGAAGTGGACCTGGACAGCCGCCTGGAGCAGCTCCGGGGCGCCGTGGCACCGGCCCCGCCGGAAGCGGCGTGCGTCCGGATCATGTCCACCATGGTCGGTGACCAGCCGGCCACGGACGACGTCGCCCTGCTCACCGTCCGGCACGACCCCGAGCACGAGCACGAGCACGAGCCCGACCGACCCGCCACGGGCTGAGGACCCGCGGGTCGGACCGCGCGAGCCCGGGCGCGGCGGTGGCCCCGCCCCGCCGGGGTGGGATACTGCCGCGATGGACGTGCGGAGCAGGAACCACGTGACCGAGTCCGGTCGCGTCGACGGGCGGCCCGTGGTGTTCTCCCACGGCTTCGGGTGCGACCAGAACATGTGGCGCTCGGTGGTGCCCGCGTTCGAGGCCGACCACCGGGTGGTCCTGTTCGACCACGTGGGCTCCGGGCGCTCCGACCTGTCCGCGTGGCGGCCCGAGCGCTACTCGTCCCTGGCCGGCTACGCCGCCGACGTGCTGGAGCTCCTGGACGAGCTGGACCTGCGGGACGCGGTGTTCGTCGGCCACTCGGTGAGCGCGATGATCGGCGTGCTGGCCGCGAACCGGGACCCGTCGCGGTTCGGCGGGTTGGTCCTGGTCGGCCCGTCGCCGCGCTACGTCGACGACGGCGACTACCGGGGCGGCTTCACCGCCGAGGACATCGACGAGATGCTGGAGTCCCTGGACAGCAACTACCTGGGCTGGTCCGCCGCGATGGCCCCGGCGATCGCGGGCAACCCCGACCGCCCCGAGCTGGGCCAGGAGCTGACCGACAGCTTCTGCCGGACCGACCCGGAGATCGCCCGGCACTTCGCGCGGGTGACGTTCCTGTCGGACAACCGCGACGACCTGCCCCTGGTCACCCTGCCGACGCTGGTCCTCCAGTGCCGCGAGGACGTCATCGCGGACCAGCCGGTCGGCGAGTTCGTGCACCGGAGCATCCCCGGCAGCGAGCTGGTGGTGCTCAACGCCACCGGCCACTGCCCGCACCTGAGCGCGCCGGAGGAGACCGCCGCGGCCGTCCTGGGCTTCACCTCGCGACTGGGCGCCCGGCCGTGATGTGCGCCGCCGACACGGAGCTGGGTCCCGAGGAGCCCGGTGACGGCGAGCAGTCGGAGGCCGGGACGCGGGCCGTGTTCTCCTCCCTGCTGGAGGACAGCGCCGAGGACCTGTACGACAACGCGCCCTGCGGCTACCTGTCCACCCTGATGGACGGCGAGATCGCCAGGGTCAACGACACGCTGCTGGGCTGGCTCGGGTACCGGCGGGAGGAGCTGGTCGGCACCAGGCGCCTCACCGACCTGCTGACCGCGGCGGGCAGGCTCTACCACGAGACCCACTACGCGCCGATGCTGCGCATGCACGGCGAGGCCCGCGAGCTGGCGCTCGACCTCGTGGCCGCGGACGGCCGCCGGCTGCCCGTGCTGCTCACCGCCGCGGTGAAGAGCAGCGAGGACGGCCAGCCCATGCTGGTGCGCGTCACCGCGTTCGACGCCCGCGAGCGGCGCTCCTACGAGCGCGAGCTGCTGGAGGCCAAGCGGACGGCCGAGCGGGAGCGCGAACGGCTCCAGCGCCTGACCTCCACCCTCCAGCGCACCCTGCTGCCCGACGCGCTGCCCGACGTCGACGGCCTGGAGGTCGCGGCGCACTACCACGCGGCGTCCAGCGACCAGGTCGGCGGCGACTTCTACGACCTGTTCCCGCTGGGCGGCGACCGGTGGGGCTTCTTCCTGGGCGACGTGTGCGGCAAGGGCCCCGAGGCGGCCGTGCTGACCTCGCTGACCCGCTACGCCCTGCGCGCCGCGGCCGTGCACGACGCCGACCCGCCGGCGGTGCTGACCACGCTCAACACGGTCCTGCGGCAGCAGCGCAGACCCGGGGCGCCGCGGTTCTGCACGGTCGTGTTCGGCGTGCTCGAACCGGACGGCGACGGGTTCACCGTCGTGCTCGCCGGCGGCGGTCACCCGCCGGCGCTGGTCATCCGCGCCACCGGCGAGGTGGACGTGCTGGAGACGCCCGGCGGGCAGCTCGTCGGCGCCCTGCCGAACCCCCGGTTCGCCGGCAACTCGACGCGCCTGGGCCCCGGTGACGTCTTCGTGCTCTACACCGACGGCCTGACCGAGGCGCGCCGCGCCGACGGGACGATGCTGGAGGAGGAAGGGCTGGCCGAGGTCGCCGCGGGGCTCGCGGGCCAGAGCGCCGAGGCCGTGGTGAAGTCCCTGGTGGACGTGCTGACCGAGTGGTCGGGCGAGCCGTCCGACGACACCGCGGTGCTCGCGATCGGCCACCCCGGCGCGGCCCCCGGGGAGGTGCGGTGCTCACCCTGACCACGACCACCAGCGGCGCCACCCGCACCATCGCGTTCGCCGGCGAGCTGGACCACAGCACGGTGCACCGGCTCCACGAGGCGGTGGCCGGGTTGGGCCTCGCGCGCGGCGACCGGCTGGTGCTGGAGCTGAGCGCGCTGACCTTCTGCGATTCCAGCGGGCTCGCCGGCTTCCTCGCCGCGCACGAAATCGCCTCCGCCGCGGGCGCCGGGCTCACCCTGGCCAACCCGCCCCGGATCCTGACGAGGATGCTGCGCTTCACGGGTTTGGACTCGGTGTTCGCCACCGAGGGTACCGCCGCGACCGGGTGACACCGCCGACCCGCGCCGCGCGCGGGTGATCCGGCGGTCGTGGGAATACCCGGCCGGCGTCGCGGAGTTCCCCGGGAACGCGCATTCACCGCACCCGGACCGGCGCCCGTCGTTCACGAGTGTGACCGGGGGCGGCCGATTCCGTTCACGAGTATGACCAACCGCATTGCGCCATTACCGGCGGATGATCAACGTGAACGGCGACCACCTCGGTGTTCGACGGATTTCGACACCGCGCGGGCGCGGCCGCCGGAAAACCACGGTTGACCAGCGGCTTCCAGCCCATCTAACATTCGGGAGGAAAGCGGTTTCCGTACGATGGCGTAAGGAAGCACCCCAGGAGGCGATGTCGGCCACCCGCCCGTTCTCGGCGAAGTGCGGACCCCGGCGATCGAGCCGAAAAAGGTCATCCTCATTTTTCACCCCGCGAACGGATTTCCAGCGGAAGCAATTCATCACCGACCCCGACCTCCGGGGAAGCCAGAAGTGGAGTTGTCATGAGCGCACTTGACAGATCGCCGACCGGGCGCGCCCCGCGGCGGGGCGACGCGCGGTGGCGCCTGAGCCTGACGGCCGCCGCGGGCGCCACGGCGCTGGCCGCCGCCCTCGTCGCCTGGCCGAGCGCCCCGGTCGCGGACGCCGCGGTCGGCGCGGGCACCTACACGGTGACCAACGCGGGCAGCGGGCAGTGCCTCGACGTGCCCGGCGCGAGCGCCTCCAGCGGCGTGCAGCTCCAGCAGGCGGGGTGCACCGGCGCCACCGGCCAGCGGTGGACGCTGACCGCGGTCAGCGGCGGGTTCCGGATCACCTCGGCCGCCAACGGCCTGTGCGTCGGCGTCCGGGACGGGTCGACCTCGGCCGGCAAGGTCATCGAGCAGACCTCCTGCACCGGCGCCGCCGGCCAGACCTGGTCGCTGACCGCGAGCGGCGGCAACTACCGCGTGGTGGACACCAACGGCGGCAAGTGCATGAACACCAAGGACAACTCCACCGCGGCCGGCGCGCCGGTGCAGACCAACTCCTGCGACAGCGCCGCCACCAAGCAGTGGACGTTCTCCCCCACCTCCGGCGGGCCGACCTCGACCTCCACCACGACGTCGACCACGACGAGGACCACCACGACCACCACCACGACGTCCCAGCAGCCGGGCGGCGGTGACGGCAGCGGCCCGTGGCCGTCGGACACCGGCAGCGTCCACCAGACGACCACGCGGAACGTGGGCACGTACTTCAACGGTGGCATGAAGCGGTACTACGGGATCGGCGACGGCGGTCAGGGCGAGGGCCAGGACCCGATGTTCGTGGTGGCGAACGGCGGCACCATCGAGAACGTCATCATCGACACCCCGGCCGGCGACGGCATCCACTGCGAGGGCTCCTGCACCATCCGCAACGTGTGGTGGAACGACGTGGGCGAGGACGCCGCGACGTTCAAGTCCTCCAGCTCCTCGGCGACCTACCTGGTCGACGGCGGCGGCGCGAAGGCGGCGTCGGACAAGGTGTTCCAGCACAACGGCGCGGGCACCCTGACCATCCGCAACTTCCAGTCGCACAGCGTGGGCAAGCTGTACCGGGCGTGCGGCAACTGCGCGACCTCGTACCAGCGCCACGTGGTGATGGACGGCGTGACGGTGCGCTCGACCAAGGTGTTGGCGGGCATCAACACCAACTGGGGCGACACCGCGCGGTTCTCCCGGATCACCGTCTACGGCAGCGCCACGATCTGCGAGAAGTACCAGGGCGTGCCGAAGGGCTCCGAGCCCAAGAAGATCGGCGAGGGCGCGGACGGCAAGAACTGCTTCTACTCCTCGTCCGACATCACCTACCGCTAGTCGGGAACCGCCGGACGGCGAGGAGCACGGGAACCCCGCGGACCGAGGTCCGCGGGGTTCCCCACGCGCGGGGTGTCAGTTCGGGGGGAGCGCGGGTCGTCCCACGCCACCCGCTGCCCGGTCTGCCGGGTGATCCGGCGGACCTGGTCGCAGTAGTCGCCGCGGATGCCGTCGTGGCAGAGGTCGACCTGCCGGGCCAGAGAAGGCTGGTCGGCGCGTCCGCCGGCGGCGGCGACCGGCCCCGGGCGGGGTTGTCGGCGGGCGGGGTGCTCGTGGGCGAACCCGTGCAGGTCGTGCCGTTGAGGGCGAACCCGCTCGGCACGGGGTTGCTCCCGGTCCACGAGCCGTTGAAGCCGAGCGTCGCGGTCGCGCCGGTCCGGTCAGTTTTCGACCAACTCCGCGCCGCCTTTCGCCGCCCCGAATTCGACCCGCATCACCACCCGGCGGGTGGTGGGGTGGGAGACCTCCGCGAGCCCGGCCTCCTCGAAGACCTGGCGGGCGCCCACGTGCACCTCGCCCCAGGTGATGCGCCGGCCCGGCTCGGTGATCATCGGGTAGCCCTCGACCGCGCGGGCGCCCCGCTCCCGGGCGAAGTCGACCGCGGCGCGGGCGAGGTGGTAGGTGAGGCCGCGCCCCCGGTAGCCCTTGCGGACCGCGAAGCAGGTCACCGCCCACACGCCGTCGTCGTCCTCGTCCTCGTCCCGGCCGTGCCACGGGACGCGCGAGGTGCGCAGCTTGGGGTACGCGGTGCGCGGCTCGACCGCGACCCAGCCCGCGGGTTCGCCGTCGACGTAGGCCACCAGCCCGCTGGTGTCCGCGCTCCGGTCGCCGCACCCGGTCTGCGCCCGCAGCATCGCGGTGCGCCCCTCCTGCGTGGAGTCGCGCCAGATCCAGCCGACGACCTTGAACCGCTGGCACCGGCACCGGCCGGCGTCCGCGGTGCCGAAGACGTCCAGCAGGTCGTCCCACGACGCCTCGTTGGCGGGGACGACCCGCACGTCCTCCCCCCGGATCGGCTCCGCGCTCACTGCGGCGGGTCCTCGCCGACCAGCCCGTCGACGGCCTCGCGGAGGAGGTCGGCGTGGCCGACGTGGCGGGCGTACTCGTCGTGCAGGTCGACCAGCCCGCGCCGGAGGGCGGGCGACTCGCCGGAGCGGGTGACGAACGCCGACGGCCGGTCGAGGCCCCCTTCGGCGAGCACCCGCGCCCACGCGGCGCGCGAGCGGGCGACGGCGGCGCGCCACAGCGCGTACATCTCCTAGGGCG
>NZ_JBHWIE010000342.1:0-7565 GCF_042732085.1 Actinosynnema sp. NPDC059797 | reverse complement strand
CGGGGCGCCCGCCGCGCGCGGGCGCCCCGGCCCGGCTCAGCCACCGGCGGGCACCAGGAGCTGGGTGGCCGCCAGCTCCCGGTACAGGCCGTCGGCCGCCACCAGCTCCGCGTGCGTGCCCGCCGCCCGCACCCCGCCCCGCTCCAGCACCACGATCTGGTCCGCGTCGGTCACCGTGGACAGCCGGTGCGCGATCAGGATCACCGTGCAGCGCCGGGACGCCTGGTCGACCGCGTCGCGCAGCGCGTGCTCGTTGCGGGCGTCGAGCTGCGCGGTGGCCTCGTCCAGCAGCAGCACGCGGGGCTCGCGCAGCAGGGCGCGGGCGATGGCCAGCCGCTGGCGCTCGCCGCCGGACAGGGCCACGCCCCGCGTGCCGACCTCGGTGTCCAGCCCGTCCTCCAGCCGGTCGACGAACTCCAGCAGCCGCGTCGCCCGCAGCGCCTCGGTGATCGCCGCCCCGGAGGCGCCCGGCGCGGCGTAGAGCAGGTTGTCGCGCAGCGTGCCCGCCATGACCGGCGAGTCCTGCTCCACGTAGGCGATGAGCCTGCGCAGCTCGGCGCGCGGCATCGTGGCGATGTCGACGCCGTCGACCCGGACGGTGCCCGCGGTGGGCTCGTAGAACCGCTGGAGCAGCGCGAACGTCGTGGTCTTGCCCGCGCCGGACAGGCCGACCAGCGCGGTCCGCGTGCCGGGCGCGACGGTGAAGGACAGCCCGCGCAGCGCGGGTTCGCGGCCGGGGTAGGCGAACTCGACGCCGTCGAACTCCACGGCGGGCGGCGGGCCGTCCGGCGCGGGCACGGGCAGGTCCACGTCCTCCTCGACCGGCATCCCGCGCACCTCGTCGATGCGGCCCACCGCGCCCAGGCCCTGCTGGAGCACGCCCAGCCCCGCGGCCAGCGACCCGATCGGCGAGGCCAGGTAGAACACGTAGAGCAGGAACGCGATCAGCTCCGGCGCGGTCATCCCGCCCGCCGCGACCAGCGCGCCGCCGACGCCGAGCACCGCCAGGAACGCGCCCTGGATCGCCACGCCGGTCAGCACCTTCACCACGGCCACGTACTTCGCGCCGACCAGCCCGGCGGCGTACGCCTCGTCCACGGCCGCGCCCGCGAGCGCGGTCTCGCGGGCCTCGGCCCCGTTGGCCTTGACCGTGCGGGCCGCCCCGAGCACGCGGTCCAGCGCCGCGCCGACCGCGCCCACCGCCGCCTGCCCGCGGGCCACGGCGGCGCGGATGCGCGGCAGCACCACCAGCAGCAGCACGGCGACGAACACGATCACGCCCGCGGTGACGCCCAGCAGCCCGAGGTGGACCGTCGCCATCATGGCCACCGCGCCGAGCGTGGTGAGCAGGCCGTTGGCGACCATCACCAGGCCCTCGGTGGCGGCGTTCTGCACCAGCGTGCTGTCGGAGGTGACCCGGGCGGTGAGGTCGCCCGGCGGGCGGCGGTCCAGCTCCGGCACGCGCAGCCGGACCAGCCGGAAGACCAGGTCGTGCCGCACCTGCCGGACCACCCGCTCGGCGGTGCGCTGCTGCCACCACGACTGCACGCCGGTCAGCGCGGCGCCCGCGACCACGAGCGCGGCCAGCAGCAGCACCGGCCGCAGCAGCGGGCCGCCCGTGCCCAGCGATTCCAGGACGTCCTGCGCGACCAGCGGCTGCACCAGGCCGGAGGCGCTCGCGGCCAGCACGAGCAGCAGGCTGCCCAGCAGCACCGCGCGGTGTGGTCGGGCGTAGGAGAGCAGCACGCGCAGGGGCTTGGCCGGTTCGGTCATCTTCGGTCCCCGGAGGTCGGTGGAGGACAACGGCTCAACGGGCGGTAGTGCCGGAGGCGGCGGTGGCTGTGGCAGAGGTGGCGAGGGTGGTGCCGGAGGCGGCGGCGGTCCGGTCGGGGGTCGCGTCGGCAGCGGCGGTCAGGCCCGCGGCACCGGCGGTGAGCTGTTCGAGGTGGTCGGCCGCCGCGGTCGCGCCGCCTGCCGCGCGGAACGACCGGCTGATCACCTCGGCCGCGGCGCGGTGGCCGCTCGCCGGGTCCAGGACCGCGTCCAGCGCGTCGCCCAGGCGCTCGGCGCTCACCCGCCCGAACCGCACCCTCACGCCCGCGCCGGCCGCGACCACCTGGTCCGCCACGAGGGGCTGGTCGTCGCGGATGGGCGCGAGCACGAGCGGCACGCCGTGCCACAGCGACTCGCACACGGTGTTGTGGCCCGCGTGGCACACCACGGCGGCACACCGCGCCAGCAGCTCCAGTTGCGGCACGTGCGGGAGCACCAGCACCTCCGGCGGCGGCGCCCCGAGCACGCCGCCGGGGTCGACCACCACGCCCTGGACGTGCGGTCGCGCCGCCAGGGCGGTCGCGGCGGCGGTCAGGAACCGCTCGCCCGCGTCGACGTTCGCGGTGCCCAGGCTGACCAGCACCAGCCGCCGGTCCTCGGCCAGCAGGTCCCACGGGAACCCGCCGGTCGGGCGGGCGGTCACGGCCGGACCCACCAGCCGCACGCCGGCGGGCAGGTCGACGTCGCCGACCAGGGCGCGGGTGGTGAAGGCGACGACGCCGAGCGGCGGGTAGCGGGGGTCGCCGGTCGCCGCCGGGTCGCCGATGCGCGAGCGCAGGGACCCGAGCAGGTTCGTCACCCAGTCGCGCACCTTGGGCAGGTCCGCGAGCACGTCGACCAGCTCCGCCGACGTGCTGGCCGACGTCGCGCACGGCACGCCCAGGCGCTCGGCCACCAGCGGGCCGGCCACGGCGTGCTGGTCGGCCAGCACCAAGTCCGGGCGGAAGTCCCCGATGGCCTTCGCGACTCCGTCGGCCATCGCCTCGGCCAGCGGCGCGAAGAAGTCCTGCCACAGGAACCGGAACGCGGCCGGTCCGGTCAGCTCCGGCGGCCGGGCCAGGCCGCCGGAGGGCGGCAGCGCGCAGTCGTGCACCCGCGCGCCCGGACCGGCCAGCCGGCGCACCAGGTCGGCGTGCCCGGCCCAGGCCACCTCGTGGCCCCGGTCGCGCAGCTCCGCCGCCACCGCCACCAGCGGGTTGACGTGGCCGACCAGCGGCGGCGCCACGAGCAGGAACCGGCTCACCCCGGCACGCCCGTCAGCGCGTGGTGGTCGCGCACCCACCCCAGGACCAGCTCGCGGGTCTCGTGCGGGCGTTCGATGAGCACCGAGTGGCCCTGGTCGGGCAGCACGACGGTGCGGCAGCCGGACAGCCTGGCCTCCAGGTCGGGCACCTGGGCGGCCAGCCCCGACTCGTCGCCGAAGATCGCCAGCAGCGGGCAGCCGATGGCGGACAGGTCGTCGGCGATCACGCGGCTGCGCGGCACGTCCTCGGCCAGCGTGGTGGACTCCAGGATGCGGCTCGCGCCCCGGGACAGGCGGGCGGTGTGGGAGCCGTGGTTGGCCTCGATCCAGCCGATGACCTCCTCGTGCGCGAGCCTGGCCTTGGCGTCGGCCAGGCCGTCCGCCATGTGCCGCAGCCAGGTCTCCACCGGCGGCTCGGACTCGATCATGGTCACGGTCGCGACGCGCTCCGGGTGCCAGGCGGCCAGGCCGGCGGCGACCGTGCCGCCGAACGAGTTGCCGACCACGTGCGCGCGGCGGGTCTCGCCCAGGGCGTCGAGCAGGTGCGCCAGGTCGTCGACGAACTCCTCCAGCCGGTAGCCGGTGGCCGGGCGGTCGCTGCGGCCGTGCCCGCGCAGGTCGTACATCAGCACGTCCACGCCCGCCGCGGCGAAACCCGGCCCGACGGTGAGGTAGTAGCTGGCCAGGCTGTCGGTGAGCAGGCCGTGCACGAACACCACCAGCGGCACGTCCGCGCCGCCGCCGGCCGCGGGCAGCCGCTGCACGTGCGTGGTGATCCCGCCGGTGCGGACCTTCGCCATCACGCCGCCCGCAGCGACGCGACCACGTGGTCGACCAGCTCGCCCACGGTGAGCGCAATGATCTCGTCCAGCTCCAGCTCGGCCACGAACTCGGCGAAGTTGACCCGGTCGCCGTAGTGCTCGCGCAGCGACGCGGACAGCGTCACCAGGTCGATGCTCTCCAGCTCCAGGTCGCCGTGGAAGGTGGCGTCGCGGGTGATCTCGACGTCGTCCAGGCCCTGCTCGTCGAGCAGTTCGCGCAGCATCGCGGTGATCTCGTCGAGCACGGCCCCCGGGTCGGCCGCGGGCGCGCTGGTCTCGGTGCTCATGGTGCCTCTCCTCGTTGTGCGGTCCACGCGACGACGTAGCGCCTCGGCGGCAGGCCGGGCGGGTTGACCAGGTCGCGGACCAGCACGGCGTGCGCCGCGCCCGCCACCTCGACGCGCAGCCGGTCCCCGTCCGCGGCCACGACCCGGCAGTCGGCCGAACCGGCGCCGCGCAGCTCGGCGACGGCCCGTTCGGCGGCCCGGATGGCGGCGGACCAGCGGTCCGGGTCGCCGGCCCACCCGTCCGGCGCCCGCCGGTCCCGGGCGTCCGGGCCGTCCTCGACTTCTTCCAGGCGGACGACTTCCTCCAGGCCGACGCCGCAGGGGCCGCGCGAGGCGACCGCGACACCGGTCTCGCCGTGGTGGGCGATCGAGACCCGGATGCCGGACACGTCGCGCCCGTGCACGCCGCGCAGGCGCGGCCGGCCCTCGGCGTCGTCGTCCACGGCGACCTCGGCCGGGTAGACGTCGCCCACGCCCTCGCGCCACAGCAGGGTGCGGGCGGCGTCCTTGGCGGCGATGCGCCCGAGGAGCCACTGCCTCCTGCGGCTCGGCGGCTGGGCCTGGTAGTCGTCGCGCTCGGCGCCGCCGAGGACGTTGCGCATGACCAGCTCGCGCGTCGCCAGGTCCGGCCACCGCTCGTGGACGACGGCGCGGCACCCTTCGTCCACCTCGGACAGGGTGTGCGCGCCGGGGAACCGGTCCACGGCGCGGATGTTCGGGTCGGTGTCGAACCTGCGGTCGGTCCAGCCGGTGAGGTGCGCCCAGACCCGGCCGTGCCGGGAGAGCTGGATATCGGCGGTGACGGTGAGGTCGGTGACGCCGGTGATGCGGACGTGGCAGTCCAGCGGCCCGTCCGGGCGCGGGCCGTGGAGCACCAGGTGGTCCAGGCGGGCCGGGAAGACCGTGGTGCGCTCAGGCAGCACGGCCATCACCCAGTAGCCGAACAGCTGGCCGACGTTGTCCAGCAGCGCGCCGGGCGTCGGCAGGTCCGCGAGGACGCCGCGCACGTGCCGGTCCCCGATCGCGGTCAGCTCGGCCACGCCCTGGAACAGCGGGCCGTGGAACATCCAGCGCTCGTCGTAGAGCTGCCGGGCGGTCAGGTCGGGGGTGCGCTCCGGGGCGTCGACCGGCCAGGGCCCGGGCGGCGGGGCGTGCCGGTCGGCCAGCTCGACGACGGCCCGGGAGTAGCCGCCCAGGGCCACCTCGACGCGGTCCGGCGCGAGGTGGCGGAGGAAGACCGGGATGTCGACGGCGGGGATCGCGGTGATCCACTTCAGCAGCCGCACGTCGTGCACGGCCACCGCGCGCCTGCCCGGGGTGGCGCGTTCGGCCAGGTCCATCAGGTGGGTGATGACGGTGGTGGCGGGGACGACGGGCCAGCGGTCGGCCTCGTCCGGCCAGTCCGGGCGCTGGCGGAAGAAGCAGTGGTCGCGCAGGTAGGGCATCTCGTCGAGGCTGACGCGCAGCACCGACGGGACCGGGGGGATCGACGGCGGGGCGGTGGCGGGCGGGACCGGGAGGGCGGGGCGGGGCGGCGGGGAGGCGGGTGCGGGGCGGGTCGGCGCGGTGCCGGCCGACGCGGTGCCGACCGACGCGGTGCCGGCCGACGCGGCACGGGCGCCGATCAGCTCGGCCGCGATCCCGGCGGTGTCGTGCAGCAGGGCCGACAGCTCGGCCACCAGGGGGTTCCCGGCGAGACTCGCCAAGGGGTCGGCGGCCTCGTGCCCGGTGGCCTGGTGCGCGGCGACCCGTCGCGGCGCGGAGGGGACCGAGGGCCCCGCGACCGGCCGCAGGGGTGCGGCGGCCGGTCGCAGTCCTGCCCTCCGGTCCTCCGGCAGGGACACCAGCGGGTTGCCCAGGTCCAGCTTCACCGGGGCTCGACGCGGGGCGCGGTGCGGCGCGCGGGCGGGCAGCAGCGGACCCGCGTCGGCCTCGACGCCGTGCGCCCACAGGGCCGTGACCACCTTCCGGAGCTGCGCCAGGCCGCCGTGCGCGGACACCACCAGGTGGTCCTCGCCGGCGAGGGTGTCGTCGACCAGCGAGCCCAGTTGGCCCGGCCCCAACTGCACGAAGGTCCGGAAACCGGCGGCGTGCATCGCGCGGACCAGCGGCCGGAAGCGGACGGGTTCGAGCAGGTGCCTGATGAACAGCTCGCGCACCGCGCCCGGCTCGTCCGGGAACGGCGCCGCGGTGGTGGCCGACCAGACCGGGGTCGTGGCCGGGCGCAGGGTGTAGGACTGGGCGGCCTCGCGGATCGGGTCCAGGTAGGGCGCGAGCATCGGCGTGTGGAAGCCGGAGCGGAACGGCAGCACCCGGCTGATCACCGCCTCGGCCCGGAACCGCCGCACGACCGCGTCCACCTCGGCCTCCGGGCCGCAGACCATGGCCTGGTTGGGCGCGTTGTCGTGGGACAGCACCACGCCGGGGTGCTCGGCCAGCGCCTCGACCACCCGCTCGGCCGACGTGCCGATGACCGCGAACACCACGCCGGGCACGCGCAGCGCGCCGGGGTCGAACGCGGCGAGGAACGCGTCCACCTCGTCCGCGGCGTGGATGCCGCCGGCCGCCATCGCGGTCCACTCCCCCACGCTGTGCCCGGCCACCGCGTCCGGCGCGACGCCCAGGCCGCGCAGCGCGGCGTCGAGCACCCGGCCGACCTGGAACACCGCCACGCCGTGCCGCCCGACGTCGCCGACGCGCGTGCCGCCGTCGACCGACCAGGGCAGGCCGAAGCGCCGCGCCACGTCGGCCACGGCCGGTTCGAACTCGGCCTCCAGGCCGGGGAACAGGAACGCGGTCCGCCCGTCGAGCGGGCGGGGGCTGAACCACACGTCACCGCGACCGCGCCACGGCACGCCCTTGGCCACCGCCTTGCGGGCCAGCGCGAGCTTGCGCGGCGTCGGGTCGACGATGCCCAGGCGGCACGGCTCGGTCACCGCGGCGCGCTCGTCCAGGCCCTCCGCCCCGGCGTCCAGGCGCGCGAGCAGCGCCTCGGGGGTGGCGGCGGCCAGGCGCAGCACCCTGGTCGGCTCGGTGACCGCGGCGACCCCCGCGCGGGCGCCGGGCGGCTCGTGCAGCACGACGTGCGCGTTGATGCCGCCGAACCCGAAGGCGTTGACCGCGGCCCGCCGGGGCGCGCCGCTCGCCGGGCCCTCCCACGGCCTGGCCCGCGACAGCGGCTCGAACCTCGTCGCGGCCAGGGCCGGGTGCGGCTCGTCGCAGTGCAGGGTCGGCGGCAGCACGCGGTGGTGCACCGCCAGCGCCGCCTTGACCAGGCCCGCGATGCCGGCGGCCGGCATGGTGTGGCCGATCATCGACATGTCCGACCCGAGCGCGGCGCGCGGGACGTCCGCCGGGCCGAACACCTCGGCCAGGGTCTCC
>NZ_JBHWIE010000341.1:0-7615 GCF_042732085.1 Actinosynnema sp. NPDC059797 | reverse complement strand
CGGTAACCGCATCATCACCACGGGCAGCGTAACCCGCATTCGCGGCGATGTGGGCACGGCGCGGTCCCGGATTCGGACAACGGGTGCGCGTCCACCCGTCCGGTACGGCGGCGGTGTGCGCGGGACGGGGGCGCGACCTGCGGGGACGAGCGCGGGGCGGTCGACCGGCCGCGCCTCCGCCGGCCCGAGGACGCACAGCTCGACCGACACCGCTCCCCCTACCGTCACCGCTGCTGGAGCATAGGGGAAGTCCAGGTCACCGTGACAGCGCCGCGGTCGTCGGGGCGCTCCCCCACCCCGGCGACCGCGGTCGCGCCACACCCCGTGAACGGCCGGAGGGCCCCACCGGTGACCGGTGGGGCCCTCCGCGCGCCCGGCGCAGTGGCTAGTCCGGGTCGATCCAGGCCACCTGGATGCGCTGCTGCCCGTACTTGCGGGTGACCAGCGTGCCCCGGCCCGGGGGCTGCGGCGAGGGCTTGAGGTTGCCCACGATGTTGCCCTCCTCCTTGGAGCCCGAGCCGACCATGATCGGCGCCGCGATCTCCTTGAGCTTGCCCAGGATCGGGTCGAACAGGGCCCGCGACGCGCCACCCATGCGGCGCACCACCACGAGGTGCAGGCCGACGTCCTTGGCCTGCGGGATGAACTCGGCCAGCGGCTGGAGCGGGTTCATCCCGCCCTGCGGCGCGACCAGGTCGTAGTCGTCGACCACCACGAACAGCTCCGGCCCCTTCCACCAGGACCGGTTCTTCAGCTCCTCCTGCGTCACGTTCGGACCGGGCAGCCGGCCGACCATCGAGCCGCGGACGTCCTTGATCATGTCCGTCAGCTGGTTGCCCGACACCGCGTAGGACAGCAGGTGGTCGGTCTCGATGTAGCCGAGCATCGTGCGCCGGTAGTCCACCAGCAGGATCAGCGCCTCGCTGGAGGTGTAGCTGTTCATGATGCCGCGCACGATGGTGCGCAGCATGTTGGTCTTGCCCGACTCGCCGTCGGCCAGCGCCATGAAGTGCGGGTCGGCGTCGAAGTCCAGGTAGACCGGGGCCAGCTCGTCCTCGTTGACGCCCAGCGGCACCAGGTGGCCCCGGTTGGGGTTGACCTGGAGCACCTGGTTCATCAGCTCGGCGTGCGGCAGCACGTCGGGCAGCAGGCGGACCTGCGGCGCGCGCCTGCCGCGCCAGGAGCCGTTGACCTTGGCGATCATGTCCTGCACGCCCGCCGCCACGTTGATCGCGTCCGACGAGGCGTCGATGCGCGGCAGCGCGGTCAGGAAGTGCAGCTTCTGCGGCGACAGGCCGCGACCGGGCCGGCCGGCGGGCACGTTGACCGCGACCTTCCGGTCCACCTCGGACTCGCTCGGGTCGCCGAGCCGCAGCTCGAACCGCGTGCCCAGCAGGTCCTTCATCGCGGGCCGGATCTCCGCCCACCGGTTGGCCGCCACGACCACGTGCACGCCGAACGACAGGCCCTGCGCGGCGAGCGCCTGGACCGCCGGCTCCAGCGTCTCGAACTCCTGCCGGAAGTTCATCCAGCCGTCGACGACCAGGAACGCGTCGCCGAAGTCGTCGTCCCGGATCTCGCCGCGCCGCTTGCGGTTGCGGAACTCGACCATCGAGTCGATGCCCTGGGCGCGGAACCGCTGCTCGCGCTCGGAGATCAGGCCGGTCAGCTCGGCCACCATGCGGCGCGCCTTGTCCACGTCCAACCGGCTGGCGAACCCACCGACGTGCGGCAGCTTCTCCAGCGCGGCGAGCGTGCCGCCGCCGAGGTCGAGGCAGTAGAACTGCACCTCCTCGGGCGTGTGCGTCAGCGCCATGGACGTGACCAGGGAGCGCAGCATCATCGACTTGCCCGACTGCGGGCCGCCGACGATCGCGCCGTGGCCGGCGGCGCCGGAGAAGTCGGCCCACAGCAGGTCGCGGCGCTGCTCGAACGGCTTGTCGACCACGCCGAGCGGCACCTGGAGCTTGCCGTTGGCGAAGAAGCCGGGCGCGGTCAGGCCGCGGTCCTCGGTCGGCTGCAGCGGCGGCAGCAGGGTGTCCAGCGACGGCGGCTCGTTCAGCGGCGGCAGCCACACCTCGTGCGCCGGCGGGCCCTGGCCCACCAGCCGCTCGACGATGACCTCCAGCTCGCTGGGCTCGTTGGAGTCCTCTTCCTTCTTCTGCTGGACCACCGGCTCCAGGGGCCGGACCGGCTCCTTGGGGATCTCGATGTAGTCCGGCACGAAGTACCGGGGCCGCTTGTCGCTGGTCACCGGCGCGGACGGGCCGCCGACCTGGAGGCCGGCGGGCCGGTACGGCCCGGACACGTACAGCGCCTTGAACCGGGTCAGCGGCGCGCCCTGCACGCCCAGGTAGCCCGAGCCCGGGATGGGCGGCAGCTCGTAGGCGTCCGGCACGCCGATCGCGGCGCGCGACTCCGCGGCGGAGAACGTCTTCAGGCCGATCCGGTAGGACAGGAACGTGTCCAGGCCGCGCAGCTTGCCCTCCTCCAGGCGCTGCGAGGCCAGCAGCATGTGCATCTGGAGCGACCGGCCGACGCGGCCGATCTGGAGGAAGATGTCGATGAAGTCCGGCTTGGCCGTCAGCATCTCGGAGAACTCGTCGATGCAGATGAACAGCGCGGGCAGCGGGTCGAGGTCGGCGCCGTTCTCCCGGGCCTTCTCGTAGTCCCACACGTTCTTGTAGTTGCCCTTGGCCAGGACCTCCTGGCGGCGGGCCACCTCGCCGGCGATGGCGTCCTTCATGCGGTCGACCAGGGTCAGGTCGCCCGCCAGGTTGGTGATCGTCGCGGCGACGTGCGGCGCCTTGTCCAGGCCGAGGAACGTCGCGCCGCCCTTGAAGTCGACGAGGATCATGTTCAGCGTCGTCGACGAGTGCGTGGCCAGCATGCCGAGCACGAGCGTGCGCAGGAACTCGGACTTGCCGGAACCGGTCGCGCCGATGCACAGGCCGTGCGGGCCCATGCCCTCCATCGCCGCTTCCTTGATGTCCAGCTCCACCTGCTGGCCGAACTCGCCGATGCCGAACGGCACGCGGTAGCGGTCGCGCACCGGCCGGGGCCGCCACGCCGACTGCACGTCGAACGTCATCGGGTCGCCTGGGATGCCCAGGAACTCCAGCAGCGGCGGGTTGTTGTTCATGGACAGCGGGTCCTCGTCGAGGCCGCCCGAGTCCACGCCGCCGATCCGGTACGGCGACAGCCGCCGGGCCAGCGCCTCCGCCTCGACCACGCTCAGCCAGTCCGGCGCGCCGAACCACTCCACGCCGCTGGCGCTGCGCGCGCCGAGCTTGCCGTCCTCGATCACCAGCCGCAGGCCGCGGCGGGCGGTCAGGTTGCCCAGGGACTCGGACAGGTCGAGCAGCGTGACGCCGACCAGGCCCTCCTCCAGGACGATCTGCTCCTCGCGGGTCACGTCGCCGTCGTCGATGAGGATCACCACGTGCGGCTGGTCCGCGGGCGGCGGCGCGTTGCGGGTGAACCGCTGCCGGTCGCGCAGCTGCTCGTCCAGCATCTGCTCGACCTCGGTCAGGGAGCCCGCCATCATCCGCATCTGCCCGATGCCGTCGATGATCGTCGGGTGCTGCACGTGCGGCAGCCACTTCATCCACTCCCACTCGGCCTTGGTGCGCCCGGTGGTGACCACGGCGATGAGCAGGTCGTCCGGCGAGTGGAAGGTCGCCATCTGCGCGAGCAGGGCGCGGGCCAGGCCGCGCTTGGCCTCGGTCTCGCCGAGCAGGCCGACGGCGGCGAAGCCGCGCAGCGCGATCGAGATCGGCAGGTCGGGCACCAGCGAGTGGGCGCGCACGAACCGGCGCAGCGCCAGCGTCGCGATGGGCTCCAGCTCCTCGACCGGGCCGGTCTGCGGCGGCACCAGGCGGGTGGCCAGGCGCTGCGAGCCGCGGCCCGCGCGCAGGTGGCAGAAGTCGGGGTCGTTCTGCCGGCGCTCCCACATGCGCCGGGTGGTCGCCAGCGACCAGAGCACCTGCGGGTCGGGGTGCACCCACTCGCGCTCGGCGCGCTGCTCGTTGGCCGCCTCGCGGGCGCGGTCCCGCATCTGGCCGAGGTACCGCAGGTAGTCCTTGCGGTCCTCGTTCATCTCGGCCTTCTTCTGGCCGCGGCCGCCGCCCATGCCGCCGGCCATCATGCCGATGGTCGAGACCAGCATCATGCCCGGCATGATCATGGCCGCCGGGCTGCGATTGCTGTAGGTGAACATCAGGAGCATCATCCCGACGGACGACACGATCATGACGACGGGCAGCGCCTTCATCATGATGTTGCCGGGGATGACGCGGGGCACCTCGGGCGGCGGTTCGAGGTGGACCTCGCCGCCCGGCGGGCGGGGCGCGGCGAGGCGTGCCGTGCGCTTGAACTGCAGCGTGCTCACCTGACGGGCACCTCTTCAAACTCGTTCCAAGACCGCTTGGCGCGCGTGTGGGCGCGGCCGGTCGCACCCGACACTATGGCCCATCCGGGCACCTCCCGGCGGTGGGTCCGGGAAATAGGCGGTCAAGATGTGTTGCGCACGTGTTGTGCGGAACAGCACTGCCGAGCCGCCCCGTGCGGCCATACTTGGGTCCGCCGGAGGGACCGCCGTCCGGACCAATACAGTCGGGGCGACCCGCAGCACACACTCATCCAGGACTTTAGGGGGCGCTGGTGGCGACCGGTACGACGGTGTTCAGCCGGGTGACGGTGGTGGCGCCGCGGACGCGCATCGACGTCGCGCTGCCCGCCGACGTGGCCGTGGCCGACCTGTTGCCGATGCTGCTGGACATGGCCAAGGAGGCCACTCCGGACGGCGGCGTGCGGCACGGCGGCTGGGCCCTGGCCAAGCTCGGGGACGGCCCGCTCGACCCCAGCCGCACGCTGGCCTCGCTCGGCGTGGTCGACGGCGAGCTGCTCCAGCTGCGCAAGCGCAACGAGAACCCGCCGCCGCCGCTGTACGACGACGTGGTCGACGCGATCGCGGAGTCCGACCCGGACAGCTTCCGGCCGTGGACGAAGGACACCGCCCGCCGCTACGGCCACCTGGCCGGCGCGCTGGCGCTGATCACCGCCGCGATCGCGGTGCTGCTGTCCGGCCCGCTGGGCGGCGGCGGCAACCTGGCGCCCGCCATCAGCGCGGGCGTGGTGGCGATCGTGGCGCTGGCCGCGGGCGCGGTCATCTCCCGCTCGTACAACGCGACCGGCACCGGCGTGCTGATCGCCGCGGCGGGCGGCCTGCCCATGGCGTACGTGGCGGGCCTCTACACCGTGCCCGGCGAGGTCGGCCGGCCGAGCCTGCTGCTGGCCAGCGTGCTGGTGCTGATCTTCGCCTCGGCGGCGATCCTGCTGATCGGGCGCGGCATCACGGTGTTCATCGCCGCGGCCACCGCGGGCGCGCTCAGCGGCCTGGCGTTCCTGGTCGGGATCTTCGTCGACCACCCCGTGGTCGGCATCGCGGCGGCCACCTCGGCGGTCTCGCTGGCGGCGCTGTCCGCGCTGCCCCGGCTGACCATCCAGCTGGCCAAGCTGCCGCTGCCGACCGTCCCGGGCAGCGCCGAGGACCTCAAGGAGGACACCGGCTTTCCGGAGTACTCGGTCATCGAGCGGCGCACCGCCAACGCCCACGAGTACCTGACCGGCATGATCATCGGCTGCGGCGGCATCGCCGCGGTGTTCGGCGTGATCGCCGCCTCCGACGACAGCATCTGGGGCACGCTGCTGGCGATCGCGGTGACCCTGGTGCTGCTGCTGCGCGGCCGCTCCTACGCCAACGGCGCGCAGGCGGTGGCGCTGCTGGTCAGCGGCATGGTCGCGGGCGCGGGCGTGCTGGTCGGCTGGCTCGTGCAGTCCTCGCCCGGCGACCGGCTGCTGTACGTGTTCGGCGCGCTGGTGGTCGTGGGCGCGGCGGCGCTGGTGCTCGGCGTCATCTTCCCGAACCAGAAGTTCTCGCCGGTGCTGCGGCGCACGGTGGACGTCCTGGAGGCGATCCTGATCGCCTCCGTGCTGCCGCTGGCGCTGGCCGTGATGGACCTGTACGTCGCCATGCGCCAGCTCATCCCCGCGTGAGGCCCTGATGCGGACCCGCAAGCTCGCCGCCCTGCTCGCCGCGGCGGTCACCCTGGTGACCGCCGCCCCCGGCGCGCACGCCCAGCCGGCCACGAGCACGCCGCCGACCAGGCCGAACTCCCAGCCGCCGCCGGTGGACCCGTCGTTGCGCCCGCCGAACGTCCCGGCGAAGGAGGACGTCAACTACACCAAGGGCGTCGAGTGCATCCGGTCGGGCACGAACAACCGGCGCATCGAGAACCGGCCCTGGGGCCAGATGCAGCTGCGCCTGGAGGAGGCGCACCGCTTCGCCACCGGCCGGGACGTGAAGCTGGCGATCATCGACACCGGCGTCAACGCCGAGCACCCGCGGCTGAAGGGCCGGGTCACCGCCGGCGGCGACTACGTCGAGACGGACGAGAAGGGCGTCAAGGACTGCGACGGCCACGGCACCGGGGTGGCGGGCGTCGCCGCGGCCAGCCGGGACGACGCGACCGGCTTCGTCGGCGCCGCGCCCGAGGCGCAGGTCATCGCGATCCGGCAGACCAGCAAGCACTACAAGTACGAGGACCCGGCGAAGGTCGACAACCGGCCCACCGCGGGCAAGGTCGGCACGCTGGCGCAGGCCATCGTGGTCGCGGTCGAGCAGGGCGCGCAGGTCATCAACATCTCGCTGACCGCCTGCGCCGCGCCGCACGAGCCGAGCAGGCAGGAGCGCGAGCTCCAGGCCGCGATCGACTGGGCGGTCAACGACCGGGACGTGGTCGTGGTCACCGCGGCGGGCAACATCGACCCGGCCAACGGCTGCGAGGGGCAGAACGACTTCGAGGACGTGAACAACGTGCGGGTCGTCGCGTCGCCGCCCTGGTACGCGGACGACGTGCTGTCCGTGGCCTCGATCAACCAGACCGGCGACGTGTCGTCGTTCTCGGTGTGGGGCCCGTGGGTCAGCGTGGCCGCGCCCGGTGAGGGCATCGTCACCCTGGACCCGGCGGGCGAGGGCCTGACCGACGCGAACGTCGACCCGACCGGGAAGGTCACCGCGATCCAGGGCACCAGCTTCGCGGCGCCGTACGTGGCGGGCGTGGCGGCGCTGGTGCGCGAGCGGTACCCGGACCTGGACGCGCGGCAGGTGATGGACCGCATCAAGGCCACCGCGCAGCACCCGGGCAACCCGGACGGGCGGGACCGCAAGGTGGGCTACGGGATGATCAACCCGGTGGCCGCGCTGACCGCGGAGCTGCCCTCGGAGCGGCCGGGCGCGAAGCCCGTGGTGCCGGAGCAGGTGATGACCACCCTCGACCCGCTCAACCCGCCGGACCGGACGCCGATGATCGTGGCGCTGTCGGGCACGGGCGCGGGCGTGGGCCTGCTGCTGCTGACGCTGTTCATCGTGCACACGGTGAACCGGAACCGCGCCCGCAAGGCCGCCGTCCCGGTGAAGAGGTCGCTGGTCTGACGCCGGGAACGTCGGAGGGGCCGCCCGGTCGTCCGGGCGGCCCCTCTTCGCGTGGCCGTCAGTCCTCGCCGAGCACGGGCGGCGCGGACTTCTTGGGCTTGCCGAAGAGCTCCTAGGTGC
>NZ_JBHWIE010000340.1:0-7657 GCF_042732085.1 Actinosynnema sp. NPDC059797 | reverse complement strand
GTCCACGCCGTGCCCGCGTTCACGCCGACGACCTCCCGGTGGGGCAGCAGCAGCGCCAGCGTGCTCGCCACGCCGCCGGTCGGCCGGTGCTCCTCGACCACCACGAACCTCCGGTGCCGCGCCGCCAGCTCCGGCGCGGCCGCGGTGAGGGAGGCGTAATCGACGAAGCACAGGTGCGCGTGCGCCACCGACCGCTGCGCCGCCGCGGCCAGCGCCAGTTCCGTGCCGGTCTCGCCCACCGACACCAGGCACACGACCGGCGGCCCGGTGGACACCCAGTTGACCGGCGGCGGCACGTCGCCGTCGAACGGCGCGGACGTGAGGGCCGCGTTGCGCCCGGTGCGCACGTAGAACGGCCCGGACGAGGCGGCGGCGTGCCGGATCACCGCCCGCATCTCCTCCTCGCCGACGGGCGCGGCGATGGTGATGCCGGGGAAGGACTGCACCACGGCCAGGTCCTCCAGGCAGTGGTGGGTGGTGCCGAACCACGCGCCCGACACGCCCGCGTACGGCGCGACGAGGACCACGCCCGCGCCCAGGTAGCCCATGCCCAGCTTCACGCTCTCGGCGGCGCGCAGCACGGCGAAGGGCGCGAAGGTGCTCACGAACGGCCGGTACCCGGCGACCGCCAGGGCCGCCGCCATGTCGATCATCGCGGCCTCGGCGATGCCCAGGTTGAAGAACCGCTCGGGGTGCTCCTGCGCGAAGGGGTGCCCGCGCCCGCCCAGGTCGGCCTCCAGGCACAGCAGCCGCAGGTCGCTCCGGGCCAGCGCGGTCAGCTCCGCGCGGTAGGCGTCCCGCCCCGACCGGGCGCTCACCGGACCGCCCGCTTCCACCGCTCCGCCCTCGCCCCGTCGATGACCGCGTAGTGCGCGCCGGCCCTTCCCTCCACCGCGGGCACGCCCCGGCCCTTGACGGTGTGCGCGATCACCGCGCGCGGCCGGTCGCCGGTCGGCGCCGCGAACACCTCCCGCAGCGCCGCCGGGTCGTGGCCGTCCACCTCGGACACGTCGAGCCCGAACGACGCGAAGCGCGCCGCCAGGTCCGGCAGCGGCGAGATGTCCGCCACCAGGCCGTCGTTCTGCCCGCCGTTGCGGTCCACCACGACCACCAGGTTGCCCAGCCGCCGCGCCGCCGCGACCTGGAGCGACTCCCACACCAGCCCCTCCTGCAGCTCGCCGTCGCCGGTCACCGCGATGGCCAGGCCCGAACCGCCGGACAGCCGCTGCGCCAGGGCCCAGCCCGCCGCGTAGGGCACGCCGTGGCCCAGGCTCCCGGTGGGGAACCGCACGCCGGGCACGGCGGGGCTCGGGTGCCCGGTGTAGGGGTGCCCCGCCGCGCCGTACAGCGGCGCCGGGTTCTCCGCCAGCCGGCCGGACACGTGCAGCACCGCGTACAGCGCGGCCGCCGCGTGCCCCTTGCTCAGCACGACCTCGGTGCCGTCGCCGGCGTCGGCCCGGTCGAACGCGGCGACCAGGACGTCCACGACGGACAGGCTGCCGCCGAGGTGGCACCCGGTCGGCCGGGCGGCCATGTCGACCACCAGCCTCCTGGCCTCGGCGGCCCGCTCGCGCAGGACGTCGTACCCGGCCCGGCGGAACCTCGTGACCCCGGCCGGGTCGCGCAGCGCGTGCGGACCCATGATCGCCACGTCGGCCACGGCGGGCAGCGCCAGCTCGGCGGCCCGCACCTTCTGCCGCATCCGCCCCCGCGCGGACCACGACCCGCCGACGGCCGCCTCGGCGATCGTCGAGCCCGGGTCGGCGGGGTCGGCCAGCAGCCCGGCCGTGCCGGTCACCAGCCACAGGTGGTCGGCGCGCAGCGCGGTGGCCAGCTCGGCGGCCAGCACGTCGGCGTCCAGGTTGAGCGGCGTCCCGCCGTCGTCGGCGGCCACCGGGGGCGAGAGCACCACCACGTCGTGGGTGTCGAGCAGCGCGGTCAGCCGCTCGACGGCCACGGCGGACACCGTGCCGATCCGGTGGTCCCGCACGACCCTGGGCCGCCCGGCCACCGACGCCCGCAGCGGACCGGACGGGGTGGCGGTCACCAGGCCGGCGGCGCCGGTGGCGGTGAACACCGACAGCCCCGCCAGGCCCTTGGCCACGTCCGGCAGGATCACCCGCTCGTAGGCGTCGACGAGGTGCGCCATCTCCTCGGGCGGGCAGTACCGCACCTCGTCGCCGTTGCGCAGCACCAGGACGGGCACCTCGCGGCCGATTTCCCGGTAGTGGCGCGCGATGCCGGCCGCGCCGCCCGCCACCACCAGCAGCCGCGTCCGGCCGGCCAGCTCGGCGACCTCCTCGAAGACCGCCGGGTGCGCCAGGGTCGCGCTGCCCAGCTTCACCACGTGCAGGCTCACGGCGCCACCGCCGTGAACGGCAGCCCCAGGTGCTCGGGGAACCCGGACAGCCGGTTCAGCGCCTGCACCGCCTGGCCGGCCGCGCCCTTGAGCAGGTTGTCCAGCGTCGCGACCGTGACCACCCGCCGCCCGCGCACCAGCGCCGCGACCTCGGCGACGTTCGACCCGACCACGGTCTTCACCGTCGGCAGGCCGTGCCCGCGCACGCGCACGAACGGCGTCGTCGCGTACGCGGTGAGGTAGGCGCGCCGCACGTCCACCCCGGTCACCCCGTCCCGCAGCGTCGAGTACGCCGACACCAGCACGCCGCGCGCCACGTCCAGGCTGTGCGTGGAGAACTGGAGGTCCACCTCCGCGCCGGCCAGCGCCCGCAGCGCCCGCAGCACCTCGGGGCCGTGCCGGTGCCCGTGCGGCTTGTGCGGCCGGAAGTTGCCGAACCGCTCCGCCGGGTGCTCGGTCGGGTCCTTGCCGCCGCCGCTGGACCCGGTCTTGGCGTCCACCACCACGTCCGGCTCGACGAGCCCGCCGGCCACCAGCGGGTACAGGGCGTAGAGCGTCGCGACCGCCATGCACCCGGGCAGGTTCAGCAGCCGCTCGCCGGGCACGCCGAACTCCGGCACGCAGTAGGCGAACGGCTCCGACCGGCCCACCGAGGCCGGGTAGTGCTCGGCGACCTGCGCCGGGTCGACCAGCCGGAAGTCGCCGGCCAGGTTGACCACGCGCTCCGCCCGGTCGGCCACCAGCGGCAGCACGCCGGGCAGCCGCCCGCCGGGCAGGCACCCGAACGCGACGTCCACCTCGGGCAGCTCGGCCAGCGGCCGCAGCCTCAGCCCGCGCGCGCCGGGGTGGTTGCGCACCGACGGCAGCACCCGCTCCACCGCCGCGCCCGCGCTGCGCTCGGAGGACAGGAAGGCCGGCTCCACCCCGGGGTGGTCCAGCAGCAACCGCACCAGCTCCGCGCCCGCGTACCCGGTCGCCCCGACCACCGCGACCCGGACCGGCCCGCGACCCGCTCCCACCTGTTCCACGCGCACGCTCCCGTCGAGGTCGTCGAGTTGCCGCCGCGCCGTCACCGGGCCGCCGCGCCCGCACGGGCGGGTGCCGGCAGCGCGACCGGGTCCGGCTTCGGGCTCGGGCTCGCCAGCAGGGAGCCCAGCCGCGCCAGCGCCGTGTCCAGCACGTCCACCGACCGCGCCAGCTCCGGCAGCGCGACGTGCTCGTCACCGGTGTGGTCCAGGTGCGAGTCGCCGGGCCCGTAGGCCACCATCGGCACGCCCCACTCCGCCGCGACGTTCATGTCCGAGGTGCCCGCCTTCAGCTTCAGCCGGGGTTCGCCGCCGTGGGCCTTGATCGCGGCGCGCAGGGCGCGGGCCACGGGGTCGCCGGCCGGCCGGCGCACGGCGGGCACCCGCTCGTCGAAGGTCACCGTCCCGCCCGAGCGGCGCCGCAGGTGCCGCTCGAAGTCGTCGAAGTCGAAGCCCGCGGGCACCCGGCAGGTCAGGGACGCCCGCGCCCGGCTCAGGTCGCCCTCCAGCCGCACGAGGGTGCCCGCCGCGGCGCCGAAGGCCACCGGGTCGTCGGACGCCGAGTGCGCGCGCAGGTAGTCGTGCACCAGGGCGCAGAACTCGACGGCCACCTCGACCGCGGTCCGCTCGGGGCTGCTGGTGTGCGTCGGGGGGCGGGTGACGTCGAAGTCCACGCCCACGCGCCCCTTGTAGCCCAGGCAGATGCCGTCCCAGCCGCTCGGTTCGCCGATCAGCACGGCGTCGGGCCGGGGCAGGGTGCGCAGCAGGTGCCGGGTCCCCCGGGAGCCGGGCACCTCCTCCCCCACCGCGCCGACGACCACGGCGCGCACGTGCCGGGCGCGGGAGGCGGCGGCGATCATCGCGGCCATCGGCCCCTTGGCGTCCACCGCGCCGCGCCCGTAGAGCAGGTCGCCGACGCGGCAGACCGGGATCGCGCCCGGCACGGTGTCGATGTGGCCCAGCAGCAGCACGGTGGGCGCGTCGCGCGGTCCCGCCGCGCCGTGCGCGTTGCCCGCCTCGTCGACGTGCGCCTCCATGCCCAGGCGCTCCATCTGCTCGACGAGGAACCCGGCGAGCTGCCGCTCGTGGCCGGAGACCGAGGGGATGGACAGCATCGACCGGAGCAGCCACGCCACGTGCCCGGCGCGGGCCTCGGGCCCGGTCACCGGAGCACCTCCAGCAGGTGGTCCACCACGAGGTCGGCGATGGGCAGGTCCGGGTGGGCCGAGGCGAGGCCGTGGAACTCCACGCCGGCGTTGACCTCCAGCACGACGCGGTCGCCGGTGCAGGACTCCAGGACGTCCACGCCGAGGATGCCGCCGCCGACGGCCTTGGAGGCGCGCTCGGCGAGGTCGACCAGCCCGGGGTCGAGCGGGACCGGGCAGGCCCGCGCGCCGCGGGCGGTGTTGCGCACCCAGTGGTCCGAGGTCCGCTGGGCGGCGGCGACCGCGTGGCCGCCGACGACCAGGACGCGGATGTCGCGGCCCTCCACGAAGCGCTGCGCGTAGGCGAGCTTCTGCACCGGCGAGGGCGAGCCGGCGCGCAGGTCGAACACCGCCTCGGCGGCGTCGGTGTCGTTGACCTTGGCCAGCCCCCGGCCCCACGAGCCGACGACGGGCTTGACCACGGCCGGGAACCCGACCTCGTCGACCGCGCGGACGCCCGCCGCCGCGTCGAGCGCGACGACGGTGTCGGGGACCGGCAGGCCGGCGCAGCGCAGCGCCCAAGTGCCCGCGATCTTGTTGTCGCAGGTGGCGAGGGTGTCCGCGGAGTTCAGCACGGGGATGCCCATCACCTCGCAGTAGCGGCTGATCTCGACCCTCCTGGTGGCGGACAAGGCCCGGTTGAGCACCGCGCGCCACGGCGGCGGCGCGTCACCGATCCGGTACACCAGGGAGCGGTCGTCCACGTGCACGGTCGACAAGCACCGCCTGCCCAGGGCCTCCAGCAGCACCCGCTCCTCGACGCGGATGCGGGTGGCGACCAGGACTACCGGTTCCGCACGGCTCACTCCCCCCAGTCCTCCTCGACGTCCGGGGCGAGCGCGAGGATCAGCGGTTCGACCGAGACGACCTCCAGTCCCGACGAGCAGGTGCCGCAATCGACGATCTCGGCCACCATGACACCCGGACCCAATTCGACGTCAGCATTGCACTCAGGGCATTTGACGATTGCCATAGCAGTCAAGGTCCGACCTCCCGGGCGCTGTCGCGAGAACGACCTGCAACGCGGCCGAGTACAGCACCTGGTATAAATGGGAGTCAAGCGCCCCGGAGCCTGTTCACGATCCCCGTCGGCGGTTGTTCAAATGCATTTTCCGCGCAGTTGAACACGTGGCGCTCGGCGGTAGGCTCGCACCCCTCGCACCCGAGGAGGACGACATGGTTCAGCACGGTCCGCCGCGCATCCTCGCGCTGTGGAGCGCGCCCCGGTGCCGTTCCACCGCGTTCCTGCGGATGATGGGCGAGCGGGGCGACTTCCAGGTGCTGCACGAGCCGTTCTCGCACGTCGCCGACTTCGGCGCGACCCGGGTCGGCGACCGGCGGGTGGGCACCGAGGCGGAGCTGATCGCGGCGCTGCGCGCGCTGTCGGCGAGCGGCCCGGTGTTCTTCAAGGACACCACCGATTTCCACTACCCCGTGCTGCTGGCCGATCGGGAATTCCTCGCCGAGGTGCGGCACACGTTCATCATCCGGCACCCGCGGGAGGCCATCGCCTCCCATTTCGCGCTGAACCCGGGTTTGGGCCGCGACGAGATCGGGTTCGCCTGGCTGGCGGAAATCTTCGACGCGGTCGTGGCGGCCGGCGGCGAACCCGTGGTGGTCGACTCCGACGACCTGGTGGAAAACCCGGAGGGGACCGTTCGGCGGTACTGCGCGGAGGTCGGGATACCGTTCCGGCCCGAGGCGCTGTCGTGGGGTCCCGGCATGCGCGAGGAATGGGCGGGCACCAGCCGCTGGCACGAGTCGACCAGCCGCACCAGCGGTTTCTCCCGGACGGCCACCGCGTACGCGCGCACCACCGACAACGACCCGGTGCTGGCCGGGTACCTCCGCCACCACCTCCCGTTCTACGAGCGGCTGCGGGCGCACCGGCTGGCCGTCTGAGGACCCCTCACCCGTCCGAGTCGTCGAGCACGCCCATCACGCGCAGGTGGTCCACGATGAGCGCCACGCCGCCCTCGGGGTCGACCGCCGCGGTGTCCACGCGGACCTCCGGGTCCTCCGGCGGCTCGTACGGGGAGTCGATGCCGGTGAAGTTCGCCAGCCGCCCCTGCCTCGCCCGGCGGTAGAGGCCCTTGGGGTCGCGCCGCTCGGCGACCTCCAGCGGCGCGTCCACGAAGACCTCGCAGAACTCGTCCGAGCCGACCAGCCGGCGGGCGAGGTCGCGCTCCTCCCGGAACGGGGAGATGAACGCCGCGATCACGATGAGCCCCGCGTCGACGAACAGCCTGGCGACCTCGGCGACGCGGCGGACGTTCTCCACGCGGTCGGCGTCGGAGAACCCGAGGTCGCGGTTGAGGCCGTGGCGGACGTTGTCGCCGTCGAGGATGTAGGTGTGCTTGCCGAGGCCGTGCAGCCGGCGCTCCAGCAGGTTCGCCAGGGTGGACTTGCCCGCGCCGGACAGACCGGTCAGCCACACCAGGCACGGTCGGTGGCCGTTGAGCCTGGTCCGCGCCCGCTTGTCGATGTCGGTCCGGTGCCAGTGCAGGTCGTCCCGGCCGTGCAGGGGCAGGTCCAGCAGCCCCGCGCCGACGGTGCCGCCGTCGAGCCGGTCGATGACCAGGAACCCGCCGGTGTGGCGGTTGCGCCGGTAGGGGTCGAACGCGACGGGCCGGTCGAACTCCAGGTCCACCACGCCGATGTCGTTGACCTCCAGCCGGTCGGCGGGCACCCGGTCGAGCGTGTCGACGTCCAGCCGGTGCAGCAGGGCGACGACCGTGCCCGCCACCGTGCGGGTGCCGATCTTGAGGTGGTAGGGCCGCGCCGGGAGCATGGGCCGCTCGTGCATCCACACCAGGTGCGCGCGGGCCCGGGAGGCGACCGCGGGCTGGTCCTCCGCCGCGCACAGCAGGTCGCCGCGGCTGACGTCGACGTCCTCGCGCAGCACGACGGTCACGGCCTCGCCGGCCACCGCGTCGGGCACCTCGGCCGTGCCGCGCACGACGGCGTCGACGGTGGCCGGGGTGCCCGCGGGCGCGACGCGCACGGCGTCACCGGGGCGCACCACGCCGCCGGCGACGGACCCGGCGGCGCCGCGCCGCCCGTCCGGC
>NZ_JBHWIE010000339.1:0-7673 GCF_042732085.1 Actinosynnema sp. NPDC059797 | reverse complement strand
GGCCAGGTACAGCGCCCACCACAGCGGTTCCGGCGCGCCGGTCAGCTGGGCCGCCAGGCCCAGGAGGAACAGCGCGGTCGCCGCGACCGCCCACCGCACCTCCGGGAGCGACCACGCCCCGGCCCGCCGACGCGTCCTGTCCAGGTGCGGTCCGACCGGCGCGGGCACCCCGAGATCTGTTGTCACAGCATCAGCATATATGCGCAGTCACGCAGGTACGCAAGTAGAAGGGGCGCCTGGGTACCCTGGGGCCATGCACACGTCGCTGACCGACTTCGACATGCCCAACGAGGAGCAGGTGCACCTGGCCGCCGAGTCGTTCCGGCTGCTCGCGGACCCGACGCGCATCAAGGTGCTGTGGGCGCTGCTCCAGGGCGAGTCGTCGGTCGCGTGCCTCGCCGAACTCGCCGGCGCGGCCCCGACCGCCGTCAGCCAGCACCTGGCCAAGCTGCGGCTCGCCGGTCTGGTCAAGGGGCGCCGGGAGGGGACGTTCGTCTACTACTCCGCGGCCAACGACCACGTGCGCGGGCTGCTCAAGCAGGCCCTGTTCCACGCCGACCACGTGGACCGGGGCACGTCGGAGGACCCGGTGGCCGCCGGCTGAGCGCGGCGGCGACCGGAGGACCGGGCCCCGGGACGAGGCCGGCTCCCGCGCCAGGGGGGAGGGGCGCGGGAGCCGGTGGTGGTGCGGCGGTGACCGGGGGGTGGGCCGCTCGCCGCACCGGACCAGGGGGTCGCGGGCGCGTCCCGGCCGGTGAGGGCCGGGGCACCCGCGGTGTCACTCGTCGAAGGCGAAGTCCTCGCCGCCGCCGTCGTCCTCGAACGCGTCGTCCAGGGCCTCGCCGATGATCATGCCACCGACGACGCCCGCCGCCGCGCCCGCGACCACACCGCCCATGCCCGAGCCGCGGTGGTGGCCGTGGTGCCCGTGGTCGTGGTGCCCGTAACCCGGCTGACCGTACCCCGGCTGTCCATAGCCCGGCTGCCCGTACCCCGGCTGACCGCCGAACGCGGGGTTGCCGTGCGCCGGGTAACCCGGCTGCCCGAACGCCGCGTGGCCGCCGCGCTCGGAGATCTGGACCAGCCACTGGTTGATGGCCGCCGCCCAGTCGGTGCCCAGGGCGTCCTGGTGCGAGACGTGGAAGCGGCCGAACGAGTCGCCGCCGGAGGAGAACAGGCCGCCGCGCTTGTCGGCCTCCAGCACCACGACCAGCTCGTGCGGGTTGGTCACGAAGGTCAGCTCGACCTGGTTGATCCGCCCGGCGAACTGGGACGGCGGGAAGAACTCGATCTCCTGGTAGAAGCCGAGCTCCTGGTTCACGCCGTGGATGCGCCCGGCCTCGACGTCGGCGCTGCGGAACTGGAAGCCCAGCTGCCCGAACGCCTCCAGCACCCGGTCCTGGGAGGGCAGCGGGCCCACCAGGACGGGGTCCAGGTCGCCCTTGTCGGGCGCGCCGGAGATCACCAGCTCGGTCCGCACGCCCACGGTCATGCCGGGCAGCGGCTGCCCGCCGACCGCGGTGATCGGGGTCTCCCACGGGATCGGCAGCTGGAACGGCACCGCCACCGGCTGCCCGGCCGCCACGCGCACGCCCTGGGCGACCGAGACGCGCAGGAACTCCGACACCCCGTTGAACTCGTGGTCGCCGTGCTCCACCTCGACCCGGGTGACCAGGGACAGCACGATCTGGTCGATCTTGGCCTCGTTGCTGCCGCCCTGGATGCGCACCTGGCCGGTGATCACCTGGCCGGGCTGGGCGTGCGGGGAGTCCAGGACGGTGTCGACGGACGGTCCGCCGACGCCGAAGGCGCTGAGCATCCGTTTGAACATCGGGTTTCTTCCTCCGGGAGTGGTGGGCGTTCAGCTCTTGCGGAGCGGGGTGTCTGTCTCGTCCTCGAAGTCGCCGATCAGCTCTTCGAGGAGGTCCTCCAGGGCGGCGATGCCGACCACGCGGTCATCCGCGTCGGCCACCAGCGCCAACTGCGCCCGGTCCTCGCGCATCGCGGTCACCGCGCCCGCCACCGGCATCCCGGCGGGCAGCGTCAGCGGCCGGGACATCAGCTCGCGGGCCGGCACGTCCGCGCCCGCGGCGGTGGCGCGCACCGCCTCGCGGATGTGCACCAGGCCGACGAAGCCGCCGCGCGCGTCCACGACCGGGAAGCGGGAGCGCCCGGACTCGCGGCTGCGGTGCTCGATCGCCCGCGCGCCGGTGTCCTCGGTGACGCGGACCGCCTGGTCGATCGGCACCATGATCTGCGAGACGGTCGTCTTCTGGAGCTGGAGCATCCGGGTCAGCAGGCGCTGCTGGCCCTCCGGGATCAGGCCGTGCTCGCCGGACTGCCGCACCAGCAGCCGCAGCTCCTCCGGCCGGTGCGCCTGCGCCAGCTCGTCCTGCGGCTCGACCTTGAACGCGCGCAGCAGCGCGTTCGTGATCCCGTTGAGGCCGCTCAGCAGCAGGCGGACCACGTGGGCGAACGCCCGGAACGGGATGGCGAGCAGCGTCGCGGAGCGCTCGGGGTGGGTGATCGCCCACGACTTCGGGGCCATCTCGCCCACGACCATGTGCAGGAACACCACCACGAACAGCGACAGCGTGAACGCGATCCCGTACGCCACCGCGTCCGGCAGGCCCACGCCGACCAGCAGCGGGTCGAGCAGGTCGGCGACGGCGGGCTTGGCCAGCGCGCCCAGCCCCAGGGTGCACAGCGTGATGCCCAGCTGCGCGCCCGCCAGCATCAGCGACAGCTCGCGGACGCCCGCGATCGCGGCACGCGCCGCGCGGCTGGTCTCGGCGTCCTGCTCCAGCCGGTGCCGCTTGGCGGCGATCAGGGCGAACTCCGCGGCCACGAAGAACGCGTTGGCCACCAGCAGGACCAGTGAGACCAGCAGGGCCCAGGTGGTGCTCATCGGACGCCCTCCCGGTCCTCGGCGGCGCGGCGCGCGCCACTGCTCAGCACGACGCAGCTGGGCACGTTGCGGGCCACCTCGGTCACCCGGAGCGAGATGCCGTCGAACTCCACCCGGTCGCCGACCCGCGCCGTGCGGCCCAGCAGGTGCAGCAGCAGACCGGACACCGTGTCGTAGCTGTCGTGCTCGGGCAGCTCGACCCCGGTCGCGTCGGCGATCTCGTCCACGCGCATCCGGCCCGGCACCCGCCACACGCCCGGGTCGATCGACTCGATGGCCTGCTCGACGATGTCGTCCTCGTCGTGGATCTCGCCGACCAGCTCCTCGGCCAGGTCCTCCAGCGACACCACGCCGGCGAACCCGCCGAACTCGTCCACCACGCACGCGAGCTGGCGGTGCTCGGCGCGCAACCGCTCCAGCACGGCGGGCAGCGGCAGCGTCGAGGGCACGACCAGCGCGGGCGAGGCCACGTCGCCGACCGGGGTGGTGGCGCGCGCCTCGGGGTCGATGGTCAGCACCTCGGCCAACCCGACCACGCCGCGCAGGTCGTCCAGGCCGTCGCCGACCACGGGGAAGCGCGAGTGGCCCGTGTCCAGCAGCTCGACCACGCGCGCCACCGGTTCGGCCGCGCCGATGGTGTGCACCGCCACGCGGGGCGTCATGGCCTGCTCGGCGACCAGCTCGCGGAAGTCCAGGCCGCGGTCGAGCAGCCGGGACAGCTCCGGGTCCAGGTGGCCCTCGGCGCCCGCGTCGCCGATGATCTGCTTGAGGTCCTCGGGCGTCGCGCCCTGCGGCAGCTCCTCCACCGGCTCGATGCCGACCGCGCGCAGCAGCTTGTTCGCCGCCGCGTCGAACAGCCGGATCACCGGGCCGGCGATCTTCAGGTACACCAGCGTCGAGCCGCTCAGCGCCTTGGCCAGGGCCTCGGGCTCGGCGATGGCCAGGTTCTTGGGGAACAGCTCGCCCAGCACCATCTGCACCACCGTGGCGAACACCAGCGCCGCCGCCATCGACAGCGACGTGGTCGCCGCCTCGGGCAGGCCGGTCAGCCCCGCGAACTCGGTGAGGCCCGTGCCGAGCAGCGGCTCGGCCACGTAGCCGACCAGCAGCGCGGTGACGGTGATGCCGAACTGGGCGCCGGAGAGCATGAACGACAGGCGCTGCGTGACCGCGTACGCGCGGCCCGCGGCCTTGTCGCCGCCCTCGGCCAAGTGCTGGAGCTTGCCCCGGTCGACCGCCATGTAGGCGAACTCCTGGGCCACGAAGTACCCCGTGGCCGCGGTGAGGGCCACGATCGCGAGCAGTCCGGAAAAGATCAACACGGTGCGCCCGCCGGGTTGGTCGCGCAGTTCAGCCGGGTCCTGCCCGGCCGAGTACTGCAGCCGTCCACGTCGGTTTCATCAGGCATACTCAACACTAACACGTCGCACTGTACGGTTGGTGTGACGCGGCTGAGGGGAGTGGTGGTGACGGAGGTCCTGCTCAAGATCGGCGAACTGGCCGCCCGGGCCGGTGTGAGCTCGCGCACCGTCGACTACTACACCAGCCTTGGGCTGCTGTCCCCGACCAAGCGCACGGCGGGCAACTTCCGGCTCTACCACCCGTCCGACGTCGACCGCATCCACCTCGTCCAGCGGCTGGAGGTGGAGGGCCTGCCGCTGGAGCAGATCGCAGGCGCGCTCGGCACCTCGCACGTCGACGTCGGCGCCATCCTCGACCGCATCAACGAGGACCTGCGCGTCCTCCAGGTCGCGACCGAGAGCGCGTCGCCCGAGGTGCACGGGCTGCTGGCGGCCATCGCCACCCGGGTCCACTCGCTGATCACCGTCGCGCTCCAGATCCCGCCGGACATGCTGGCGCCCTGACCGCCCGTCCGGAAAGGACGGTGCGGAACCGGGCCGCGCAACGGTTCCGCGCGCGCACCCCGCCCTCGACGTGGGCCGAACCACAGTCGAGTGTGAAAATGGTTGTCATGTGCTTAGGGTGAGGCCGCTCCCGTCGCCGACCCCTCAGGTGCTCCCGTGCGCGCTCTCCTCCCGCTCGTCCTGGTCCCGGCGCTGCTCGCGTCCGGCTGCTTCGCCGGCGACCCCGCCGCCGACGCCGGTCCCGGCGACGGCCGCATCAAGCTGGCGATGCTGCAACCGCCGCGCTCCGGCCTCTCGCCGTTCAGCGACGACGCGTTCAAGCTGTCCCGCTGGTCCACCGCGGAGACCCTGGTCACCCTCGACGAGGACGGCAACGCGCGGCCCGGCCTGGCCACGGGCTGGCGGCGGACCTCCGACCGGTCCTGGGAGTTCACCATCCGCGCCGGCGTGTCCTTCCACGACGGCACCCCCCTGACGCCGGCCGCGGTCGCCAACACCCTCCGCCGCGCCACCGCCGCGTCGCCCAAGCCGCGCATCCTCGACGGCGTCGACCTCACCGCCGAGGCCCGGGAGGGCTCGGTCGTGGTCACCACGGGCGAGCAGGACCCGCTGGTGCCGCACCGGCTCTCCTCGCCGCAACTGGCGATCCTGGCCGAACGCGCCTACACCGCCGGGGGCCGGGTCGACCCGGTCGGCGCGGGCACCGGCCCGTTCCGGCTCGTCGCGGTCGGCGGCACCACCACCGCCACCCTCGACCGGTTCGACGGCTACTGGGGCGAGAAGGCCCGCGCCGCGGGCATCGACGTGTCGTTCGTGCCCGACGGCGCCGCCCGCGCCGCCGCCATCCGCAGCGGCGAGGCGCACATCGCCGAGGCCGTGCCGGTGTCCCAGGCCGCGCTCCTCGACCCGGCCACCCTCACCGAGGTGCCCATGCCCCGCACCAACACCCTGTACCTCAACACGAGGTCCGGCCCGTTCCGCGACGCCGGCCTGCGCGCGGCGGCCCGCGAGGCGATCGACGCCGGTGAGATCGTGCGCGGCGTCTACGAGGGCCGCGCCGACGTCGCCGAGGGGCTGCTCGGACCCGCGCTGCCGTGGGCCGCCGCCGGTCGCGCGCCGCTCGCCGACCGCACCGCGCCCACCGCGCCGAACGGCGCCGCGATCACCCTCGCCACCTTCTCCGACCGGGCCGAGCTGCCCGAGGTCGCCTCGGTCGTGCAGCAGCGGCTGGAGGACGCCGGGTTCACCGTGACCCAGGTGGTGCGCGAGTACGCGCACATCGAGCAGGACGCGCTGGCCGGCCGGTTCGACGCGTTCATCCTGTCCCGGGCGACCGTGCTCGACTCGGGCGACCCCGTCGCCTACCTGAGGTCCGACTTCACCTGCGACGGCTCCTTCAACCTCTCCGGGCTGTGCGACCCGGCGGTGGACGAGTTGGTGGGCGCGGCCGGGAGGGCCGAGGCGGGTGACGCCAGGAGGGCCGCGATCCTCGCCGCCGAGGCCGCCGTGCTGCGCACCGACGCCGCCGTGCCGATGCTGCACGAACGCGTCATCCAGGGCGACGCGACGTCCGTGGTGGACTCGGTCAAGGACCCGCGCGAACGAGTCCTGGTCACCGCGGCGACCCACCTGAGGTGAACGCGCGACGGCCCGGGCCGGGCCCCGACCGGCCCGACGACGACACGGCTGTGGTGGGCGGTGCCGCTGTGGTGGGGAGTGCCGCTGTGGTCGGCGGTGCGGTTGCGGCCGGGAGCCCGGCTGGGGCTGGGAATCCGGTTGGGACTGGGAGCCCGGTTGAGGCCGGGAGCCCGGCTGGGGCCGGGAATCCGGCTGGGGCCGGGCATCCGACTGGGTCCGGGAACCCGGCTGGGGCTGGAGACTCGGTCGGGGCTGGTGACTCGGCTCGGGCGGGTGTTCCCGCCGGCCCGGTCGCCAAGGTCGTGACCGCCGCCACGGCGGTGGTCCACCTCGGACCCGCCGTGGCGAGGCTGGTCGCGATCACCGCCGTCGTCGCCGCGGTGGGCCTGGTGCCGTGGCTGGCGGGCCGCGACCCGGCGCTGTCGGTGCTGCGGGCCCGCGCGGGCGAGCAGGAGCCGACCGACGAGGCGCTGGACGCCGTGCGCCGGGAGCTGGGGCTCGGCGAGCCGGGCTCGGCGGCGAACCCGGTGGCGTTGTTCGGCGACTGGCTCGCCGGCGCGGTGCGCGGCGACCTCGGCCGGTCGTGGGTGAGCGGTGACGCCGTGCTCCCCTCGGTGCTGGGCGGGCTCGGCGCCTCGGTGACGCTGATGGCCGCGGCACTGGCCGTCGCGTTGCCCGTCGCCGCCGCGCTGTGCGCGCGGACCCTCGTGCGCGGCGCCCGCGGCCTGCCCCACCGCGGCAGCGGCGCCGCCGCCGCGGTCCTCGCCGCCGCACCCGAGTTCCTGCTCGCGGCCGTGCTGCTGGTTGTGGGCGCGGTGTGGCTGGAGTGGTTCCCGCCTTACGGCTGGCAGTCGCCCCGGCACCTGGTGCTGCCCGCGCTCGCGCTCGGCGTCCCGGCCGGCGCCGTGCTCGGCCGCCTCGCGGACGACGCCCTGCCGCCGGTCTTCGCGGAGCGCTGGGTCGTGCTGTGGCGGTCCTGGGGCTGCGCGCCCGCCGTCATCGCGCGCGCCGCCGTGCGCCGCGCCCTGCCCTCCGTGCTGCCGCAGCTCGGGCTCGTCGCGGTCGGGCTGACCGGGGGAGCGGTCGCGGTGGAGGTCGTGTTCGCCGTGCCCGGTCTGGGCCGCACCGCGCTCGGCGCGGCCGAGGCGCAGGACCTCCCGCTGCTCCAGGCGTCCGTCATCGCCCTGGTCCTCCTCGGCACGGCGGGCGGCGCGGTCACGTCCGCTGTGCGCCGCCGGGTCCTCGGGCCGGCGCTGCGGGCG
>NZ_JBHWIE010000338.1:0-7722 GCF_042732085.1 Actinosynnema sp. NPDC059797 | reverse complement strand
CATCACTCCCTAAAAACTGCTCGGTGTCGACGATCAACTACTAGAACGCGGTGACGGCGGCGTCGGCTTCACCGGCCTCCCCGCGGTTCGCGGCGAGGTTGTGCCGCGTGGTGAGGGTGTCCGGGTGGAACGGGCCGAGCACCTCCACGCGATCGGCGAGCAGCTGTTCGAGTTCGGCGGCGGCGGCCGACGGCCTGCCCGCGAGGCCGAGCTGGCGCGCGAGGGTGTGCCGGGCGGTGAGGGTGTCCGGGTGGAGCGGGCCGAGCACCCGCCGCCGGTCCGCCACGAGCTGCCTGGCGTCCTCGACGCTGCGCAGGTCGCCGCTGTCGCCGCGGCACAGGGCCAGCTTCCCGCGGATGCCCAGGGTGAGCCGGTGGTCCGGGCCGAGCCGCTCGGTGGCGGTGGCCTCCATCCGGGCGAAGTGCGCGGCGGCAGCAGCGGCCTGCCCGATCTCGCTGAGGCTTTCGCCGAGCACGTCCAGGACGTCGTGGTACTCGTCGTCGGTCCACAGGTGCTCACCGGCACAGCGGTCGAGGGCGCCGGCGTTCGCGCGCAGCCTCTGGCGCAGGTCCGACTCGTGGCCGTCGTCCAGCTCGTCGAGCAGCCAGACGTGGGCGAGGGAGTCGGCCGCGGCCCAGGCCAGCTCGGACAGGCGGTCGGCCGGCAGGTGGTCGCGGACGGCGCGCTGCACCAGGCCGTGCACGCGCACCGCTTCGGCTTCGACGGTGGCCAGGCTGAACAGGTGCAGGCGGCGCAGCGCGGCTAGGGTGGTGTCGACGTCGAGCCCCGGCCACGCCCCGGCCACAGGGGCGTGGCCCAGCCACAGGCGGGCGGCTTCGGCGGTGAACACGGTGGTGGGGATCCCGCCCGGGTCCAGCAGGGCGGCCAGCTCCAGCACGGGGCCGGCCAAGCCGGCGGGGTGCTGGGCGTTCGCCGCCTCGATCGACAGCGACCACGTGACCGCCACGGTCTTGCGGTACTCGTCGGGCAGCGCGTCGGGCGCGGGCACGAGGTCGGCGAGGCGCTTCGTGCGGTCGGCGAAGCGCCGTCGGTACTCGGTGCAGGGCACGTCCTGGTCGATCATGTACGCGGCGGTCTGCCCGAGCGCGAGGGGCAGCCGGCCGAGGTCGGCGGCGACCCCGGCGACGTCGTCAGCCAACCGCGCGTCGAGGGCGGCGCGCAGGTACGAGTCCGCCTCGTCCCCGGTGAAGACGTCGACCTCGACCCACCGGCCACCCAGCCCGGCGACCGCGGCGTCACGGCGGCGAGTGGTGATCACGGTGCGTCCCGACGCGGGAGGTCTCAGCCCCGTCAGGTCGGCGGGGCCGGCCAGGTCGTCCAGCACGACCAGCCACCGCAGCGGCGTCGTCTCCAACCAGCCGAGGAACAGCTCGGCGGCCGGTTCGGGGTCGTCGGCCCGGGCTCGGGCGAACTCGACACCGGCCGCGGCGTACCGGGAGACGATCGCGTCGCGCGAGGAGGCGTCGACCCACACCACCAGGTCGACGTCGCCGGACTCGATGCGGCGACGCGCGTACCTGGCCGCCGACTGCGTCTTGCCCACGCCGCCCATGCCGGTGAACACCCACAGCGCCTCGTCGGAGGGCCCCGGGAGCGCGCGGTCCCGGAAGCAGTCCGCCTCCGTGGGGATCCGGCCCAGGACACGCGCGCGTGCGGCGGTGGCCGGTGGCGGGGTCGGGTGGAGGTGCAGGTCGCCGTACAGCGCGCCGACCTGCGCCACCGGCCCGGTCACGGTCCCGGACAGGTCGTTGTGGACGTGGACCTCACGGGAGCCGTCCGTCCGCTCCGGTTCCACCGGCACCCCCTGATCGCGTTGCTGATCGCTGTGGGAACTGTGCCGGCGCGGCACGTCGTCGCGCGAGGGTTTCGGTCTGCGCCGGCCCGAGTGGCGCAGCCGCTCGTTCGCCGGCCCGGGGAGCGGCGCGGGTGACGGCGGTGCCCCTCCGGGAAGCCGGGCACGGTCCGTTCACGTGGCGGGTGGCGTCACCTGCGGGGTAGTGCCCGTCGGCCGGTCGGGTGCCGGGCGGTGGCCGTCGACGTGTTCCCACAGGCGGGTGAAGCGGTCGATGCGCCACAGTTGCGCCAGGACCAGCACGGTCGAGCCGAACACCGCCGGCCACGCCTCCAGGGCGACCAGTCCCCACGCCGTCAGGCCGAACCCGGCCAGGCCCACGACGACCAGCAGGCGCAGGACGGCGCGGTGGTCGGGCGGGACGAGGTCGCGGTCGCGCAGCCAGGCCCGTTCGCCGAAGATGCCGCGCGCGGCCCAACTCTCGGGGGTTCGGACCGGCGGGAACACCCGCGGGTTGGCGAACAGCCAGGCCACCACGGCACCGATCGGCAGCAGGCTCCACCAGCCGATCCAGGTGCGGCTCCAGACGGCCACCAGCAGGGCGGGGATGGCGGCGAAGCGGGTCCAGACGCTCCAGGGGTTGGCGTGGCGCCGCCACGCCTCGTCGTCCATGCGGAAGGCCCCGGCGATCCGGTCGGCGACGTCCACGGTGCTTCCTCCTCAGCGAATGAGTTCTTCCAGTGCGGTGACCGCCCGGGTGACGCCGTCCTCGGCGCGGATGTCGGTGCCGAGTTCGCGTGCGCGCCGGCGCAGCGCCTCGTCGTGCACGGCGGTGGTGATCGCTTCGGACAGGGCGGTCGCGGTGAGGCGTTGTTGGCGCAGCGGTGGTGGTGCGACGCCGGCGGCGTGCGCGCGGTGCGCCCAGTGGGGCTGGTCGGCGACGAACGGGCACACGACCTGCGGCACGCCGGCGGCCAGCGCGGCGGCGGTGGTGCCCGCTCCCCCGTGGTGCACCACGGCGCCGGTCCGCGGGAACAGCCACTGGTGCGGCGCCTGGTCGATGACGTGCACCTCCGTTGTGGACGGTGGCGCGATGCCACCCCAGCCGGTGGCCAGCACGGCGCGGACGCCGGCCGCGCGCACGGCCTCGACGACGATCCGGCCGGTGCGCGCGGCGTCGCGGCCGGCCATGCTGCCGAAGCCGACGTAGACCGGCGGCGGTCCGGCGGACAGGAACTCCGCCAGGTCGGCGGGTGGTGCCCACGGGGTGTCGGGCAGGTACCAGAAGCCGGTGGTGCGCACGGCGGTCGGCCAGTCCGGGGCGACGGCGCCGATCAGGGGGCTGAACGCCTGGAGCACCAGCCGGTCGCGGCCGTGTTCGTCGTGCAGCGGGTCGTGCGCGCCGCGCCGGCGGGACAGGCCGAGCTGGTCGACCCGCCACCGGTCGGCGATGCCGGCGTAAGCGCGCAGCGTCGCGCTCACGGCCAGGTAGGTGGCGCGGTTGAGGGCTTTCGGGAGCCTCGGCAACGGCAGCATCGGGCACGGGAACACGCGGGTGGGCACCCAGCCGGGTTGCAGGGCGGCGAGCACCGCCGGGACGCCCAGCAGTTCGGCGACGTGCTGCGCGGGCAGGGTCGGGGTGTGCACGACCACGTCGGCGGCCACACCGCGCGCGATGCCACCCAGGTCGCGCAGCACGTCCGCCATCAGCGGCTTGATGCGGCGCGCGGTGCGCACGGCGGTGACCTTGCCCCGCAGGCCGCGGTAGCCGCCGTCCACGGCCCGCCGGAGCACGGGGTCGTCCAGCAGCCGGTTGGGGCCCTCGTCCAACCCGGCGAAGTCCACCCCGTGCTCGGCCGCCATGGCGGCGGCCGAGTGCGGTGCGACCAGCAGGGCGCCGTGGCCCGCGCGGCGCAGCGCTACGGCCAGCGCGAGCATCGGCTGCACGTCGCCTCGGGTGCCGTGGGTGACCAGCAGCGCCCTCACCGCGCGCCTCCCCCGTCGAGTTCGGTGAAGGCGCGCAGCCAGTGGTCGTCGGTGAACAGGCCGCCGGTGAGCATTTCCAGCCCGGCCCGCGCGCCGCGGGTCGCGGTGGCGGTCTCGGCCGGGTCGCCGCCCAGCAGCCGCCCGACCTGCTCCCCCAGCAGCAGCGGCGCGAGCTGCCAGGACACGTACACCACCGCCCGCGCCCGGGGATCCGCCGTGGGGCGCACCCGGCCGGCGGCCTCCTCCTCGGCCAGCCACCGCTCGGTGCGCTCCGCGATCCGGGTGAACAGCGCGGTCGCGGCGTCGGTGCCGTCCAGCAGCGCGCGGGCCAGGTAGCGCCGCACCGGCGTCGCCGCGGCCAGCACCCGCGCCAGCGCCTCACCCGCCAACTCGTCGCCGCCGTCCATGGCCGCCAGCACGTGCTCGTCGCACGCGTGCCGCAGCCCTTCCTTCGACCCGAAGTGGTGCACCACCAGCGCGGGCGACACCCCGGCGTCCGCGGCGATGGCGCGCACCGAGGCACCGGCCACCCCGTCGGCGCCGAAGCGCGCGAGTGCGGCGTCGCGGATGCGGGCCCGTGCGGTCAGGTCCGACTTGGCTGAACACATGTACAGATCATTGAACAACTGTTCAGCGTGCGCCAGCGTCAGCGGGTGGTCTTGACGCCTTCCTTGCGCCGCCCCTGTCCGGTCACCGAGGTCGGCGCCGGTCCGCCCAGAGGTGCAGGAGCAGCAGCACCGCTCCCGCCAAGGCGCACCCGAGCAGGGTGAACACGGCGGCCCTCCCGTCCCGCGTCACGGCCGCACCGATCACCAGGACCGAGGTCACCAGGGCGAAGACCACCGCTTTCCCCGACATCACCGCTCCTCTCCACTCGCCGTGCCCGGTGACGTCTCACCCGCACTCCCGCCAAGCCCACGACGGGTTCCCGGTCCCGCCCGTCCGCGCGGTCGGACCGGTCGACGGGGCGTTCGGTGAGGCGCACGTACGTCGCGGCCATGTCCTCCGGCGAGGCCGCCAGCCGGTTCTTGGGCGCGTACAGCACACACGACAGCCGTGGCATCCTGGCCAGCCGGTCGGCGTCCAAGCGCACCGCGGGCACCCGGACGCAGGCCACGTCCACGCGACCGGCGGTCCTCGCCGCCAACTCGAAGGCGAACACGACCTGGGCCAGCTCCGAGTGGGCGCAGGTGGGCTTCCCGGCACACCGGGCCTCACCCTACCGCCGAGGGCGGGCGGTCAACACCGGTGGAACCGGTTCAGCGGTGCGGGCACCCGGGTCGTCACTACGCGCTCAGCCCGCCCAACACCGACCCGACGGTCGCATGGGCGAGCAACGCCAGCGCGGCCGCCACCGGGAGCGTGATCGCCCGCTCCGGCCACGTGCGCCCCAACAGCGGCGCCGAGGCGAACACCGTGCCACACGCCCACGCCTGGGGCTCGTAGCCCAGCACCAGCGCGTAGTGCAGGCCCTCTTGCCCGAACACACCCGCCAGCACCGCCAGGCCGGCCACCCGCTGCCAAGCCCGCCCGCCCGCACGCCAGCAGGCGCCCGCCGCGCCGAACAGCGGACCCGCGAGGAACGCCATCGCGAGCCACACCAGCGGCCAGGTCCAGTCGCCCATGCCGTCACGGCCGACCTCGGCCCAGCCGTAGTAGCCGAGCACCAGGCCGCACTCGGCGCACAGCCCACCGATCAGCGAGACCGCCATCCCCCAACGGGACAGCAGCGCCCCGGCGCAGAACGCGACCACCGCCCACACGGCGCCGGAGTTGGCGAGCTGGTTCCACGCACCGGGCAGCACGCCCTGGGCCAGGTTGGTCAGCACGCCGAGCAAGAGGCCACCGACGAGGGCCGCCGACAGTCGTCGCATGGGGCGCTCTTGGTCAACGATCGTCACGGATCGCGACTATACACACAGTTCATAGTCATCCGATCCGGGACCGAACGGCAGGCCGACACTCCCTCCATCCGCCGTAAAATGTTATTGACTAACTTTTGTTAGTGACTAACACTAGAAGCATGGTCGCAGTGGTCGTCGGCGCGGGTCCCACCGGTTTGGCAGCGGCGTGCGCGCTGCGCCTCCACGGCGTGCGGGTGCGGGTGGTGGACGCGGCACCGGGACCGGTGACCACCTCGCGCGCCCTGGGCCTGCAACCGCGTGGCAGCGAGGTGCTGGAGCGGCTCGGCGCGCTGGGCGACCTGCCGGCCCGTTCGGTCGGCATCCGGCGGGTGGTGGTCCACGTCGGCGGACGCCGCTCCGGTGAGCTGCGGGTCGGCCGTCCCACCGCCCTGGTCCGCCGCCCCGGCCTGCTCGTGTCGCAGGCCGAGGTGGAAGCCGAACTGCGGGCGCGCCTGGCGGACCTCGGCGTCGAGGTGGAGTGGAACACCGCGGTCACCGGCCTGGAGCAGGACGAGCGCGGCGCGGCGCTGTCCACCCCGGCCGGACCGGTGCCGGCCGACTGGGTGGTCGGCTGCGACGGCGCGCACAGCGCGGTCCGCAAGGCCGCCGGCATCGGCTTCCCCGGCGTCCCGCTGGTCGAGGGGTTCGTGCTGGGCGACGTGCGGACCGAGCTGCCGCTGCCCCGCGACTCGGTCGGGGTGTGGGTGCGCGGCGGAGAGGTGTTCTCCGCGTTCCCGCTGCCCGGCGGGGTGTGGCGGTTCATGGCCCCCGCCCCGGGCACCCCGGCGCGGGACGTCCCGGAGTTCCTGGCCCGCGCCGCGCACCGGCACGCGGGCGCGCGGGTCCCGGCGGGCGAGGGCTGGCTGTGGACCTCGGTCTTCCGCATCCACCGGCGCCTGGCCGAGACCTACCGGCGTGGCCGGGTGCTGCTGGCCGGCGACGCCGCGCACATCCACAGCCCGTTCGGCGGGCAGGGCATGAACACCGGCCTGGGTGACGCCGAGAACCTGGCGTGGCGGCTGGCGCTGGTGGCCTCGGGCCGCGCGGGCGACCGGCTGCTGGACGGTTACCAGGCCGAACGCCGCCCCGTCGCCGAGGAGGTGCTGGGCGCCACCAGCGGTCTCACCGGGCTCGTGCTGGGCGAGTCCCCGGCGGCCCGGCTGGTGCGCGACCGCGCGCTGTTCCCCCTGATGGGCCTGCCGGCGGTGGAGAGGCTGATCTGGGAACGAGCGTCGCAGCTCAGGACGAGCTACGCCCGCTCGCCGTTCGGCCGGCGGCCCAGGGTCGGCGACCGGGTGCCGGAGTTCGCGGCCACCGACCGGTTCGGCTGGACCCTCGCCTCACCCCGGGACGACGGCTGCGCCGCGGTCGCCCGCGACGCGCTCGGCGAGGTCCGGCACGTGCGCCGCGACGGCGACGCGCTGCTGGTGCGCCCGGACGGCCACCTGGCCTGGCGCGGCACACCGGAGCCGGCCGCGCTGCGCCGGGCGCTGGCGGTCATGCTTGACCGGTGACCAACCAGGCAGGACGAGGCGGGTTGCGCGAGCAGCGCAAGGCACGCACCCGCCGCGCCATCCAGGAGCACGCGCTGCGGCTGTTCCTGGAGCAGGGCTACGACCAGACCACGGTCGAGCAGATCGCCGCCGCGGCGGGCGTGTCGCACATGACCTTCTTCCGCCACTTCCCCACCAAGGAAGCCGTGGTCGAGGACGACGACTACGACCCGTTCATCGTCGGGCTGGTCCGTGCCCGCCCCACCGGGGAGAGCCCGCTGGAAGCGCTGCGCGCCGCCCTGCTCACCGGCTTGGACGCGGTGCTCGACACCGACCGCGACGCGGTCTACACCCGAGCCCGGCTCATCATCACCACCCCCGCACTGCGGGCACGGCAGTGGCACAACACCGCCGCCACCGGCGACCTGCTCGCCGGCGCGCTCGCCGACCGCGAACAGCGACCGGTAGACCTGCGGCTGCGCGTGATCGCCGCGGCGGCCACCGCCGCCCTCACCACGGCCCTGAC
>NZ_JBHWIE010000337.1:0-7792 GCF_042732085.1 Actinosynnema sp. NPDC059797 | reverse complement strand
GGCCGACGCCCTGCCGGTGGTCGACGTCCTGGTCAACAACGTGGGCATCTTCGGCTCGCGCCCGGCCCTCGACATCACCGACGACGAGTGGCGGCGGTACTTCGAGGTGAACGTGCTGGCGGCGGTGCGGCTGACCAGGACGTACCTGCCGGGGATGCGCGAGCGCGGCTGGGGCCGGGTGCAGTACATCGCCAGCGACTCGGCCGTGGTGATCCCGGCGGAGATGATCCACTACGGCGTGTCGAAGACGGCGCTGCTGGGGGTGTCGCGCGGGTTCGCCAAGGAGGCGGCGGGCAGCGGGGTGACGGTGAACTGCGTGCTCGCCGGGCCCACCCACACCGGCGGCGTCGAGGACTTCGTGTACGAGCTGGTGGACCGGTCGCTGCCGTGGGAGGAGGCGCAGCGGGAGTTCATGCGCCTGCACCGGCCGCAGTCGCTGCTGGGGCGGTTGATCGAGCCGGAGGAGATCGCGAACCTGTGCGTGTACCTGGCTTCGCCGCCGGCGTCGGCGACGACCGGGGCGGCGGTGCGGGTGGACGGCGGGTACGTGGACTCGATCGTGCCGTAGGGGTCATCGGGCGAGGGGGATCTTGGGGATCGCGGCGCGGATCATGGCGGCCGGTTCGGGCACGTCCACGCCGAGGCGACGCAGGTGGTCGGCCACCTCGGTGACGGTCATCGAGAACTTCGCCGCCGCCTCGACCAGGTGGGCGAGGTTGACGGACTCCTCGCGGCCGAGCAGGAACGGGCGCTGGCCGTCGAAGCCCGTCGACAGCAGCCGCGTCTCCTCCACGCTCACCTCGGTCACCTCGGCGCCGGGTGCGAGGCGCAGGCCGTAGCCGGCCAACCTGCGCAGTGCTTCGCGCGGGGGAACACCGCTGACCCGGTGGAACAGGGCGACGTGGTGCGGCCGCACCGGTTGGTCCGCGTCCAGCCACGGCGACCCGCCGTCGAGGTCGCGCGACAACAGCACCTCGTCACCGCCGACCGGGTGGCCGACGAGCGGGGTCCGGCACCGGAAGCCGTGCCGGACCAGCCTCTCGACCACCGCGCTCAGCGACAGGTCCAGTTCGACCGCCGTGGACACCACCTGGCCGGGCGGCACCGACTGGGTCCGGTCGAGCCAAGGAGCCTGCCCGTTCGCGTTCCGGCTGAGCAGCAGGAGGTCGAGGTCGTCGCGGGGCGCCGGATCGTCCTGGACGACGAACCCGTAGCGCTCCAGCCGGTCCCGCACCGGGTCGACGCCGAGGTGGAGGACCTGTCCGGCCCAGACCACCTGCGCGAACGGAATGGGGAAGTCCGTCGACAGCCACTCGCTGTCGTGGTCGCCGGGCCATCGACTCAGCAACGAGACGTCCGCTTCCGCCACGGCCTCGGGGAGTTCGTCGACGGCGCCGACGTCGAAGCCGTACCGCGCCAGGCGTCGCCTCACCTCGGGCAACGTCAGACCGAGGTCGAAATGGGCGTGGAGGACCTGCCCGGGGGAAGCGCGCATCGAGGGCTGCGGTTGCTCGAACGCGCCGCCGGACCGGTTCTTCACCAGGGCGAGGTCGACGAGGTCGGGCACCCTGCTGTCGGAGAAGCGGTCCGCTTCCGGTCGACCGAGGTTCAGGGCCGCGGCGCGGAGGGCGGTCTCCCTCGGGGTGGCACCGGTTTCCCGGGCGACCTCCAGGATTTCGTGCGGGGTGATCGGTTCGGTGGGCTGCTCCCACAGGAGCGTGTGCGGCCAGATGTTGGCGAGCAGGGCCGCGTCGGACGGCACGGCGGGCAGGACCGGGCCGACGTCGGCGAGTTCGGGCACCAGGGCGACGAAGGAGTCCAACGTCCTGTTCGGCCTGTTCGCCAGCAGGCGCCACAGGTAGACGTGGTCGGCCAGTCCCATGCCGTTCGTCGGTCGGAGCATCTCCGGCAACTGGCTCCACGTGGGGAGCCGGTGATCCTGCGCGATCAGGTTGACGTCCTGGGGGAAGCTCGTGCCGGTCTCGCCGAACCCCCTTCGGGTGACGACCAGATCGGCCAGCCGAGGCGTGTTCCAGGCCACTCGGCTGGTCCACTCCAGGGAGGCCAACCGGGAGCGGAGCAACTCGTCGACGCCGCGGACGAGCAGGGTCTCGACGCGGTCGGACACGTCGTCGACCACCTTCGTGCGGTCGACCGACAACCTGGGGGCGAATTCACCGGTCAGGTTCACGACCGCCCCTGTGAACGCTCCCTCGGACGTGGGATCGGCGAAGACGCCGTGCCGATGTCCCGGCTCGACGTGCAAGCCGTCCACCAGGACCGCGCCGCCGTGCTCGCACCAGATCACTCGGCCGTCCACGGCCGGGACGAGCTCACCGTGGGCGTTCAGCCCCTCGGTCTGCCAGGTGGGTCTCCTGCGCGAGCGGAACGCACCCGGCTCCCACTCCTCCCGTTCGGGTCCCTGCTGGGCCGAGGTGCGGAATTCGGCGATGCCCAAGACCCGGCGCAGCACCTGCACGCAGGAGGTCGCGCCGCCTCCGCGCAGGTAGAGCCGGACGGTCGTGCCCGGTCCCCTGTGGTCCTCGACCGTTTGGATCTTGAACAGGTGCCCTGGCCCGGAGATGACGGCGCGCAGGGTCGGTTCGCGGCGGACGCCGTCCCGCGCCATGCGGCACGTGGTCACGGTGATCTCGTCGGCCAGCATGAAGTAGCTGAGCACCCCGATGCCGAAGCGGCTGTTCGGGTGCAGCTCCACCGGCGGGTCGAGGGCGTGCCAGTCGGCCTGCTCGTCGCGGAACTCCGGCAGGTCCGCGAATCGGGCGCCGGCCCGGGAGAACACGTCCTTGAGCTCCGACTCCCCCATGCCCACGCCGTTGTCGGCGCAGTCGAGGTAGGCGCGGCCGTGCTCGTCGACGCCCTGGGTGAAGGCGATGCGCCCTTCCCACGACGACCGGCGGTCGGTGGTGCGTTCGAGGTACTGCTCCCGCGCGCGGCGGTAGCGGCAGGCGTCCAGGGCGTTCTGGTACAGCTCGCGGACCGCGAGGTTGCGGTCGCGGTAGAGCTGCTCCCCCATCAGCAGTTCGCGCACGCGCTGCTCGTCGAGGGTGAACCGGCTCCAGCCGCTGAACTCGAGCACGTTGTCAGCGTCGCGGGCGGCGTTCACCTGATCCGCCGACGCCCGCACGGGCAGCCGCGCCAGCACTTCCAGGCCCGCGTGCTTCGCGGCCGCGTTCCGGACCGCGTGCAGCAGGACGTCCATGCGGGCGGCCTGCTCCCTGAGCGCTTCGATGACTGCCGCGTGCTGGCACACGGCCTTGAGCACCAGGCCGTCGGCCTGGGTTTCCCAGGTGGCCCTCGCCAGGGTGTCGTGCAGGCGCTCCAGATCAACGGGGGCCGGGATGCCGAGGTGCTGGACGATGGTCTCGGAGAGGTCGGTGATCGGTGTCGTGGCGGTGTGCGCGACGCCCAGAAGTAGACCGAGCAGGGATTCCCGGATCCGCTGTTCGTCCGGCTCCCCGCCGTGGAGGGTGCGGTAGGGCGCGAACTGGCCGAGGCGTTGGGGGCCGCAGAGCGCCTGCGGACCCAGGCGCAAGCCGTAGAGCAGTTCCCGGACGACATCGACGTCCAGGACCTCGGCCAGGGGGCCGGCATCGACGCGTGCGAGCAGGTCGCCCACGGACTTGCGCTTGACGACCTCCGCGCGCTGCCTGACCCACCGGTGGAACAGCCACCACCCGATGTCCGCCCGGGCGTCGGAACGGTCGGGCAGGTCCGGCAGCAGGGCGCGGTCGACCAGGCGCGAGTGGTCGCGGAGGTGTCGTTCGTAACCGGCGCGGTCGCCGTCCGTCGCTCCGGTCTGGGCGAGGTCCGTCGGGTCGACGGCGCTCAGGTCGGCGGCGGCCCGGTCCCACAGCACCTGGTGCAGCAGCGGCACGAGGGTCAGCAGCACGGCCTCGGCCGGGTCGAGGACCAGCGCGTCGCCGAGCCTGTGCCTGAGCAGCCAGCCGACGCGCTTGGTGAAGCGCTCCGCGAGGCCGGCGTCGTGCCAGGGGTCGGAGGCGGGCTCGGGGCGCAGCGCGGCCAACCGGCCGGCCACCGCCACGGCCTGGTCGCGCAGGTCGCCCGGGGCCCGCACGTGGTTCCAGGCCTCCGACCGCGCCACCGCCGCCATCCACGGGTCGGTGGGCTCCGCGGGCGCCGGTGGTGGCAGGTGGTAGTTGACCGAGCCGATCTGCAGCACGGGACCCCGCGCCTCGCCGCTGAACTCGTTGTGCACCCCGCCGCCGCTCACGGCGGGACCATAGCGCCCGCGTCACCCTGCGTGCACGGTCGACCGCGAGAACGGCAGAAGTCGATTCAGGCAGTCTGATCGGCCCAACGGAAGTGACTACTTTCGGACGACACTGTCGGTTGCAAAAGTTTCGCGAACCGCACAGGAAAAAGAACGGTAACCGCTCGGACACGCCCTGCTACCGACGATAAGAAAGGTTGATAACCCACGCGGGTCATTCCCTATGACCGGTTCGACCGTTCAGTGGATTTCATGGGCCATATCCGGACGCGTAGCGTTGCCACCCACATCAACCCGCCCACATCCGCCAAGGGCAGGAGTACCACCATGAGCACCGACAACGCGGATTACCGCGAATTCCTCGTCGTCATCAACGACGAGGAGCAGTACTCGATCTGGTTCGCCGACCGGGACCTCCCGCCGGGGTGGCGGGCCGAGGGCACCAGGGGCGCGCGCGACGAGTGCCTCGCCCACATCGACCAGGTCTGGACCGACATGCGGCCGCGCAGCGTCCGGGAGCACCTCGCCGCCCAGTCCGGCTGAGGGCGCTCCCGCCCGACCTCTCGAAAAATCACCCCCCGTCCACGTGAACGGGGCGAACGCCGCTGCGCGCGATTCGGCCGCCGGGTATTCCCGGTGGCCCCTTCGGGTGTGCGCGGGAAACACATCAGCCGGGGAGGTATTGGTGCACACGGAATCGTTAACGCGGCTCGCGCCCGCGCTGCCGTTGCAGAGCGGGATGATCGCGGCCGGGTTGCGGGACCCGTCGGCCGGGACGGATGTGATCCAGTGCGTCCAGCACTGGCCGAACGGGCTGGACACCGACGCCTACCTCGCGGCGTGGCGGGCGGCGGTGGAGCGCCACCCGTTGTTGCGCACCCGGTTCGCCTGGCGGGCCGACGGCGGCATGGAGCAGTGGGCCGGCCCGGCCGAGGACGTCCCGGTGCGGTTCGACGGTTCGGCGACCGACCTCGACGCGTTCCTGGCCGCCGACCGGCGCTCGGGGGTGGACCCGGTCTCCGGGCCGCCGCTGCGGGTGGTGGCGCTGCCCGGTGACGTGGTGGTGGTGACCTTCCACCACGCGATCCTCGACGGGCGGTCGCTGGCCATGCTGCTGGGCGAGGTCGACGACGACTACGCGGCCCGCCGCGCGGGTGGCGCGCTGGAGTTCCCGGAGCGCCCGGACTTCGCCGACTACGCCCGCTGGTACGACGCCCGGCCCGCGTCCGCGCGGATCGCCGAGGAGCGGTTCTGGGCCGACGAGCTGTCCGGCCTGCCCGCACCCGGGCCGCTGCCGCTGGAGCACGCCGGGCCGGGCACGCCGGTGATGGCCACGGCGGGCGCCGAGCTGACCGACGCGGAGAGCGCGGCGGTGCGCGCGCTGGCCGACGGCGCGGGCGTCACGGTGAACACCGTCGTGCTGGCCGCGTGGGGGCTGCTGCTGGCCGTGCACGCGCGGCGCGACGAGGCGGTCTTCGGGGTGACCCGCGCGGCCCGGCACGGCACGGTCGAGGGCGCGCGGGACATGCTGGGCCTGCTGCTGGCCACCGTGCCGCTGCGGCTGCCGGTGGACCGGGACGCGTCGGTGGCCGACTGGCTGCGGTCGGTGCGGGAGCGCTCGGTCGCGGCGCGGGACCACCAGCTGTGCCCACTGCCGGCGATCCAGCGCGCCGCGGGCCACGACGCGCCGCTGATGGGCAGCCTGGTGCTGTTCGAGCACCAGGAGATCAACACGGTGCTGGCCGCGCGGCCCTCGTCGCCGCCCGGCAGACGGGTGCGCATCCTGCGCACCCCCGGCTACGCCATGACGCTGTACGCCTTCGCCGAACCCCGCCTGAGCCTCCAGCTCATCCACGACACCGGCCGCTTCCCGGACTGGGCCGCCGACGCGCTGCTGGCGCGGGTGCGCGACCTGCTCGCGGGCATGGCCGAGGACCCCGGCCGGGCGGTGCGGGAGCTGACCGGGCCGCGCGGCGACGAGCTGCGGCGCGTCCTGCGCGAGTGGAACGACACCGCGGTCGACCTCGACGAGTCCGCGACCGCGACCGCGCTGTTCGCCGAGCAGGTGCGGGTGCGGCCGGGCGCGGACGCGGTGTTCGACGGCGAGCGCTGGCTGAGCTACGCGGAGCTGGACGAGCGGTCCAACCGGCTGGCGCACGTGCTGGTCGAGCGGGGCGCGGTGCCGGACCGGCCGGTGGGGTTGGCGCTGCCGCGCGGCGCGGACCTGGTCACCGCGATACTCGCGGTGCTCAAGACCGGCGCGGCGTACCTGCCGCTGGACCCGGCGAACCCGGCGGCGCGGGACGCGGTGGCGCTGCGGGAGTCCGGCACGCCGCTGGTGGTGACCGACCGGCCGCGCCCGCTGCCCGGGGGCGTGGCCGGCGTGGTGCTGTCCGAAGTGGACCTCGGGGCGCGGTCCCCGGTGTTCCGGGCGGTCCCGGCACACCCGCTGGGCGTCGCCTACGTCAACTACACCTCCGGCTCCACCGGCAGGCCCAAGGGCGTCGCGGTACCGCACCGGGGCGTGGTGCGGCTGGTGACCCGGCCGTCGTTCGCCCGGTTCGGCCCCGGGCAGACCTTCCTGCACCTGTCGGCGACCGCGTTCGACCTGACCACGCTGGAGGTGTGGGGCGCGCTGCTGACCGGCGGCCGGGTGGTGCCCGCGCCGGAGGGCCCGGTGGAGCCGGCGGTGCTGGCCGGGTTGCTGCGCGAGCACCGGGTGAGCGTGCTGTGGCTGACCGCCGGGCTGTTCCACGCGCTGGGCCCGGACCTGCTCGCGGACGTCGAGCAGCTGCTGGCCGGCGGTGACGTGCTCGCGCCGGACGCGGTGCGCGCGGCCCTCCGGGCGCGCGGCGGCAAGCCGGTGGTCAACGGGTACGGGCCGACGGAGAACACGACCTTCACCTCGTGCCACGTGATGACCTCCGCCGACGGGGTCGGCGCCACCGTGCCGATCGGCGCGCCGGTGCCGTCCAGCACGGTGTACGTGCTGGACGAGGAGATGCGGCCGGTGCCGGTCGGCGTGCCCGGCGAGCTGTACACCGGTGGTCACGGGGTGGCGCGCGGGTACTGGGCCGCGCCCGGCCTGACCGCGGCGAAGTTCGTGCCCGACCCGTTCGCCGAGCGGCCGGGGCAGCGGCTGTACCGGACCGGCGACCTGGCGCGGTGGCGGCCGGACGGCGTGCTGGAGTTCCTGGGCCGCGCGGACCAGCAGGTGAAGGTGCGCGGTTTCCTGGTCGAGCCGGCCGAGGTCGAGGCCGTGCTGCGGGAGCACGCCGGCATCGGCGCGGCGGCCGTGCTGCCGGTCGGCGACGGCGACGCCCGGCACCTGGTGGCGTACGTGGTGCCCTCCGGTCCGCTGGACGTGGACCGGGTGCGGGCGCACGTCGCGGAACGACTGCCCGCCTACCTGTGCCCGGCGCGGTACGTGCCGCTGCCGGAGCTGCCGCTGAACCGCAGCGGCAAGGTGGACCGGGCGGCGCTGCGTTCGGTCCGCGCCCCGGGCGCGCGGGGCGCGGGCCGAACTCCCCCCTCGTCGGA
>NZ_JBHWIE010000336.1:0-7792 GCF_042732085.1 Actinosynnema sp. NPDC059797 | reverse complement strand
CTACCGAGCCCGCCTGACCGAACTGCCCACAATCATCCGCATCATCACCAACCTCGAGCACTACCGCCTGAGCCGATGACTTCTGAATAACGCTCCTCCACTCAGACATCGCGTGTCATCCAGTCGGACACCGCGAACTGACCACTGGGACACAGCCCAACTACACGTTCGGGTGGTTGAGGTACGGAATCGGCGGCTTCGCCCTCGGTTATGCATGATCACGATCCCCGAGGGCCTGCACGGCGCTCACCTCCGTACTCACCTCCACGACCACCTCGGCCGCGTCGAACTGCGCAACGCGATCTCCGACGGCCGCCTGGTCAGCTACTCCCGCACGGTGCTCGTCCAGCGCGAACGCATGAACCGGCTCCCGACCCGAGCCGCCGCCGCACTGCTGACCGCGGGCCCGAACACGCTGCTCACCAGCCACACCTCCGCCTGGCTGCACGGCTGCACGGCCGCCGAGACCAACCGCGTCCACCTGCTCATCGGCTACCACCAGCGACACCGCGCCCGACCAGGCGAAGCGGTGCACCAAGCCCACCACGACCCCGCCGAGGTGGCCGTGCTCGACGGCCTCCGTTGCCTGGCCCTGGAACCGACGCTCGCCGAACTGCTGTGCCGTGCCGACCGCCAGACCGCCCTGGCTTGCGCCGATCAGGCGCTGGCGGCCGTGCCGCCGGACCAACGAGCGGAGATCAAGACGGATCTCGCGGTGCGGATCGCACAGCGCCCCGACGTACGCGGCAGGCGGCGGGGCCTGTTCCTGGTCGACGTGGCGACCGGGCTGCCGGAGTCCCCGGCGGAGAGCGCGCTCCTGCTCATGGTCGTCGACGCGGGGTTCCCGCCGCCTGAACCCCAGCACCGCGTGACCGACCTCGACGGGCGCGAGGTGTGGCGGATCGACTTCGCCTGGCCGCAGTCCAGGGTGGCGCTCGAATACGACGGTTACGCCGCGCACGCCGCCAAGGCCGAAGCGGACGGGGCGCGTGAGGAGGACCTCCGGAGGCGTGGGTGGAAGGTGCTGCGGGCCGATGCCTCCGACCTGCGCAACCCCACTCGGCTGTTCCGGGACCTCAACGCGGCGCTCGCGGTGCCCAGGTGCAGGCCGCGAAGGTTCTGGATGTAGGACACGCGGTGTCTGACCGGACGACACGCGATGCCGCAGTGGAGGACACGCGGTGTCTGAGTGGAGGACACGCGGGGTTAGGGGCCTATGCCCTGGCAGGGGCGGGTGCGCAGGTCGGCTACGTAGTCGTCGGGGGCGCCGGCCGCCTCGGCGGCGTCCGCCACCACGCCTATGTAGCGCGCCGAGGGCAGGCCGCCCTCGTAGGCGTCCAGGACGTAGAGCCAGGCGGTGACCGAGCCCTCCAGGGTCTGGACGCGCAGGCGGATCTTCTTGTAGAGGCCCAGCGCACCCTCCCAGCGGTCCAGGCGGGACTCGTCACGCGGGCTCACGTCGTAGAGCACGCAGAACACCTGCGAGTCCGGGTCCTCGACGATCGTGGCGAGCGCGCCCTCCCAGCCCAGGTCCTCGCCACCGAACGTCAGACGCCAGCCGGCGAGCCACCCGGTCCCCGCCATGGGGGAGTACGGGGCTCGCTCCATCATCTGGTTCGGGTCCATGTTGGATCCGTACGCGGCATAGAGCGGCACGACCACAGCCTAGCGACCTATCGATCACCCCGAGGTACGAGAAGACCGGACGACACGCCCCGGCACCCGACCGCGTACCTTTGACGCGGCTGCGAACAGCGCAGAAACCCCGGAGGAGGACGTGGCGTGACCCGCATCGTCATCATGGGCGGTGGCCCGGCAGGTTACGAGGCGGCACTCGTGGCAGCCCAGCACGGCGCCGACGTGACCATCGTCGAACGCGAGGGAGTGGGCGGCGCGTGCGTCCTCTACGACTGCGTGCCGTCGAAGACGTTCATCGCCTCCGCCGGCGGCCGCAGCGCCTTCCGCAACGCCGGTGAGCTGGGCATCCGCACCAACAACGCCGCGGCCGAGGTCGAGGTGCCCGCCGTCCACGGCCGGGTGAAGGGCCTCGCGCTCGCCCAGTCCGCCGACGTCCGGGCGCGGCTCCAGCGGGAGGGCGTCCGCATCATCACCGGCACGGCGAAGTTCTGCGACGACAGCAAGGGCCTCGCCCAGCACGAGGTCGTCGCGCTCGCCGAGGACGGCTCCAAGGAGGTCCTGCCCGCCGACGTGGTGCTCATCGCCACGGGCGCGACCCCGCGCGTCCTGCCGGGCGCCGAGCCGGACGGCAAGCGGATCCTCACCTGGCGGCAGATCTACGACCTCCCCGAGCTGCCGGAACACCTGGCCGTCATCGGTTCGGGTGTCACCGGTGTGGAGTTCGCCTCGGCCTACACCGAACTGGGCGTCAAGGTGACGATGGTCTCGTCACGCGACCGGGTGCTCCCGCACGAGGACGCCGACGCGGCCGCCGTGCTGGAGGACGTGTTCGCCGAACGCGGCACCGCCGTGGTCAAGCACGCCCGCGCGGACCGGGTGGAGAACGTCGGCCACGGCGTCCTGATCCACCTCGAGGACGGCCGCACGATCGAGGCCAGCCACGCCCTGATGACGGTCGGCTCGGTCCCCAACACCAGCGACATCGGCCTGGAGAAGATCGGCATCGAGCTGGGCCGCGGCGGGTACATCCCGGTCGACCGGGTCTCGCGCACGAACATCTCCGGCGTCTACGCGGCGGGCGACTGCACCGGCGTGCTGCTGCTCGCGTCCGTGGCCGCCATGCAGGGCCGCATCGCCATGTGGCACGCGCTGGGCGAGGGCGTCAGCCCGATCAAGCTCAAGACGGTCGCCGCGAACGTGTTCACCAACCCCGAGATCGCCACCGTCGGCATCAGCCAGCAGGCGATCGACTCCGGCGAGGTGCCCGCGCGCACGATCATGCTGCCGCTGGCCACCAACCCGCGCGCCAAGATGGAGGGCCTGCGCCGCGGCTTCGTGAAGCTGTTCTGCCGCCCGGCGACCGGCGTGGTCATCGGCGGCGTGGTGGTCGCGCCGAACGCCAGCGAGCTGATCCTGCCGATCGCGCTGGCCGTGCAGAACCAGCTGACCGTGGAGGACCTGGCGACGACGTTCTCGGTCTACCCGTCGCTGACCGGGTCGATCACCGAGGCCGGCCGCCAGCTCATGCGCCACGACGACCTCGACTGACGACCGCGCGGGAGGGGCGGCACCACGTGCGCCGCCCCTCCGCGAAGATCACTCGACCCAGTCGAAAGTCCTGGTCACGGCCTTCTTCCACAGGTGGTACTGCCGTTCCCGGGTCTCGTCGTCCATGGCCGGGTCCCACTGCTTGTCCTGCGCCCAGTTCTGCCGGATGTCGTCCTCGGACGCCCAGAACCCGACGGCCAGCCCGGCCGCGTAGGCGGCGCCCAGCGCCGTGGTCTCGTTCACCACGGGCCGGATCACCGGGACGCCCAGGATGTCCGCCTGGAACTGCATCAGCAGCTCGTTGACGACCATGCCGCCGTCGACCTTCAGCGAGGTCAGCGCCACGCCCGAGTCGGCGTTCATGGCGTCGATCACCTCGCGGGTCTGGAACGCCGTGGCCTCCAGCACCGCGCGCGCCAGGTGGCCCTTGTTCACGAAGCGGGTCAGCCCGACGATCGCGCCGCGCGCGTCCGACCGCCAGTAGGGCGCGAACAGGCCGGAGAACGCGGGCACGAAGTACGCGCCGCCGTTGTCCTCGACCGTGCGCGCGTGCTGCTCGATCTCCGCCGCGCTGGTGATCATGCCGAGGTTGTCGCGCAGCCACTGCACCAGCGACCCGGTCACCGCGATCGAGCCCTCCAGCGCGTAGACCGGCTCCCGGTCGCCGATCTTGTAGCACACGGTGGTGAGCAGGCCGTTCTCGCTCATCACCTTCTCCGTGCCGGTGTTGAGCAGCACGAAGTTGCCGGTGCCGTAGGTGTTCTTGGCCTCGCCCGGCGACAGGCACGCCTGGCCGAACGTGGCCGCCTGCTGGTCGCCCAGGATGCCCGCGATCGGCACGCCGGCCAGCGCGCCGCGCTCCCGGACCCGGCCGTACTCCTCGGACGACGAGCGGATCTCCGGCAGCATCGACACCGGGATGCCCATGTCCGCGGCAATGCCCTCGTCCCAGCTCAGCGTGTCCAGGTCCATCAGCAGGGTGCGGGAGGCGTTGGTGGGGTCGGTGACGTGCACGCCCCCGTTCACCCCTCCGGTCATGTTCCACAGCACCCAGGTGTCCATGTTGCCGAACAGCAGGTCGCCCGCCTCGGCCTTCTCCCGCGCGCCCTCGACGTTGTCCAGGATCCAGCGGACCTTGGGCCCGGAGAAGTAGGTGGCCAGCGGCAGGCCGGTCCTGTCCCGGTAGCGCTCCTGCCCGCCGCCGAGGTCGCCCAGCTCCTGGCAGATCCGGTCGGTGCGGGTGTCCTGCCACACGATCGCGTTGTAGACCGGGCGGCCGGTGGTGCGGTCCCACACCAGGGCGGTCTCGCGCTGGTTGGTGATGCCGACGGCGACGACGTCCTGGGCGGACAGGTCGGCCTTGGCCAGCGCGCCCGCCGCGACCTGGCGGGTGTTGGCCCAGATCTCTTCCGCGTCGTGCTCGACCCACCCCGCCCTGGGGAAGATCTGCTGGTGCTCCTTCTGGTCGACCGACACCACCCGGCCCGAGTGGTCGAAGATCATGCACCGGGTGGAGGTGGTGCCCTGGTCGATCGCGGCTACGTACTGCGTCATACCGACGTGTCCTTTCAGACCGGGAGGGCCAGGAACAGCAGGGCGGCGAGCGCGCCGCCGACCAGCGGCCCGACCACCGGGACCCAGGCGTACCCCCACTCGGCGCCGCCCTTGTCGCGGATGGGCAGGATCGCGTAGGCGATGCGGGGGCCGAGGTCGCGCGCGGGGTTGATGGCGTACCCGGTGGGGCCGCCGAGCGAGTTGCCGATGCCGATGACGATGAACGCCACGCCCGCGTAGCCGAGGGCCGCGTTGCCGAGCTGCGGCACGCCGTCCGCGGCCTCCTTGGCGGCCGGGCTCAGCAGCACCCAGGCGACCAGCACGAACGTGCCGATGACCTCGGTGACGACGTTCCAGCCCGCCCTGGGCACGGTCGGTCCGGTGCAGAAGATGCCGCGCGTGCCGGCGGGGTCGTCGTGGGTGTCGAACTGGGCTTTGTAGGCCAGCCAGGCGAGCACGGCGCCGAGGAAGGCGCCGAGCAGCTGGGCCGCGAAGTAGACGGGGACCTGGTGCCACGGGGTCTTGTCCGCGATCGCCAGGCCGAGGGTCACCGCGGGGTTGAGGTGCGCGCCGCTGGGCGCGGCGATGCTGGCGCCCGCGAACACCGCGAAACCCCAGCCGAAGTTGATCAGGAGCCATCCGCCCCCGGTGCCGAGCGTGTCCTTGAGCACGACGTTGGCGACCACACCGGCGCCCATCAGGATCAGGATCGCGGTGCCGAGGGTCTCCCACACGAAGATCGATCCACTGCTCACCAGCCGACCTCCTCGCCTTGGCAGGAGGCAGCACTGTCCGGGTCCGGCGGCGCTGCCCACCCCACAACGTCCGGTTGACGCTAGTTCCGAGTCGATCAGTTGTCCACGGGTGGCGTACCAGCGGGTAACGTGGTCGAGTCGGTCCTGGTGGTACCGGGTACCCCCGGTCGGACCTGGTGTGCCGTCGACATCTGGGAGGCGATCGTGACCTCGCCCGCTACGGGTCGGCTGGGCCCCGCCGAGCGCTCCGAGGCATGGGAGCGGCTGGGCGCGGAGACGTTCGACCTGGTGATCATCGGCGGCGGCGTGGTGGGCGTCGGCGCGGCCCTGGACGCCGCCACGCGCGGCCTGCGGGTGGCCCTGGTGGAGGCGCGCGACCTGGCCTCCGGCACCTCGTCGCGGTCGTCGAAGCTCTTCCACGGCGGCCTGCGGTACCTGGAGCAGCTGGAGTTCGGGCTGGTCCGCGAGGCGCTGCGGGAACGCGAGCTGATGCTCACCCGGATCGCGCCGCACCTGGTCAAACCGGTGGCGTTCCTGTACCCGCTGGCGCACCGGCTGTGGGAGCGCCCGTACACGGCGGCCGGGCTGCTGATGTACGACACGATGGGCGGGGCGCGGTCCGTGCCGGGGCAGAAGCACCTGTCGCGGGCCGGCGCGCTGCGGATGGTGCCCGCGCTGAAGCCGGACGCGCTGGTCGGCGGCATCCGGTACTACGACGCGCAGGCCGACGACGCGCGGCACACCATGATGGTCGGCCGGACGGCGGCGCACTACGGGGCGGTCGTGCGGACGTCCACGCAGGTCGTCGGCTTCCTGCGGGAGGCGGACCGCGTGTCGGGCGTGCGGGTGCGCGACGTGGAGGACGGGCGCGAGGTCGACGTCAGGGCGCACGCGGTGATCAACGCGACCGGCGTGTGGACCGACGAGCTCCAGCGGCTGTCCGGGTCGCGCGGGCGGTTCCGGGTGCGGGCGTCCAAGGGCGTGCACATCGTGGTGCCGCGCGACCGGATCGTGTCGGAGGCCGGGCTGATCCTGCGCACGGAGAAGTCGGTGCTGTTCGTGATCCCGTGGCGCAACCACTGGATCGTGGGCACGACCGACACGGACTGGAACCTGGACCTGGCCCACCCGGCGGCCACCCGGGCGGACATCGACTACGTGCTGGAGCACGTCAACTCGGTGCTGGCGACCCCGTTGACGCACGAGGACATCGAAGGCGTGTACGCGGGCCTGCGCCCCCTGCTGGCGGGCGAGAGCGAGTCGACGTCGAAGCTGTCGAGGGAACACGCGGTGGCCCGCGTGGCGCCGGGCCTGGTGGCCATCGCCGGCGGCAAGTACACGACGTACCGGGTCATGGGCGCGGACGCGGTGGACGCCGCGGGCGTGGACCTGCCGGGCCGCCTCCAACCGTCGATCACCGACAAGGTCCCCCTGGTAGGGGCAGACGGTTACCACGCGTTGGTGAACCAGGCCGACCAACTCGCCACCAGGTACGGCCTGCACCCCTACCGGGTGAGGCACCTGCTGGACCGCTACGGATCACTGGTGCACGAAGTCCTCAACACGGCAAACCCGGACCTGCTCAAACCCGTCCCGGCCGCACCCGACTACCTCCAGGTCGAGGTCGTCTACGCCGCCTCGCACGAGGGCGCGCTGCACCTGGAGGACGTGCTCACCCGCCGGACGCGCATCTCGATCGAATACCCGCACCGGGGCGTGGAGTGCGCGGAACCGGTCGCCCGCCTGATGGCAGGGGTGCTCGGCTGGGACGACGACCGGGTGTCCCACGAAGTCACCGTCTACACGGCCCGAGTCGAAGCCGAACGAGCCTCCCAGGCCGAACCGGACGACCAGGCAGCGGACGCGGTCAGGTCATCGGCCCCCGAGGCCCGACCGCAGCTCACCGAACCGGTGAGCTGACAACGCACGCCTGACCACAACCCCACCGTCCCGAGCGTTCAACACGACGGTCCTGAACGCATGACACGCGAGTCCTGAACGCATGACACGCGCGTCCTGAACGTACGACTCGCGCGTCCTGAACGTACGACTCGCGCGTCCTGAACGTACGACTCGCGCGTCCTGAACGTACGACTCGCGATGTCCGACCGGAGGACACGCGGTGTCTGAGTGGAGGACACGCCGACGAGACCGGACCACGACGGAAACACGGGCGGCTTTTTGTGAAGCTGGGGGCTCGTGGTCTCCCGCATGGCCTGGGCGCAGCCCTACCGCGCTTGTCAAGGGGTGTCGCACGCTCTTCGCGACACCCCTTGACAAGGGTGGTTGCCTCAGGC
>NZ_JBHWIE010000335.1:0-7842 GCF_042732085.1 Actinosynnema sp. NPDC059797 | reverse complement strand
GCCACCGCACCACCCGGGCGGACAGCCGGCGCGGGCGGGCGCTGAACGGGAAGTCCACGGGCACCGGTCCGTCCGGGCGGTCCACCGCACCCGGGGCGCGCCCGAGCGCGGAGTTGACCACGTGGGCGCAGGTGATCACCTGCCCGGCGCGGAACAGCAGCCCCGCACCCACGGGCACCCCGTCCTCGACCGCGCGGACCCGGACGAGCGCCGGGTTGAGGTGTTCGTTGACGTCGAGCGCCCTCACCGACCGATTCCCCCTCGTCGACGTGGGGGACCGCACCGCCCCCCGCCGGACGTTAGCCCAGTGGCCCGGGGAACGGCGGGGTATTGCCGATCAGGCCGCCGCTTCGGCCGTCCCCGGCGCGGCGACCGGCAGCCCCATCTGGTCGGCCGCGGTGAGCAGCCGCTTGTCGTAGGCCACGAACGCGTCCAGGTCACCGCGCACCAGCAGGGCCGAAGCGAGGTGGATCGCATCCAGGCTGCGCAACTCGACGGCCAGCGTGCCGGCGTCGTCCAGCAGGTCGAACGTCATCGGGATCATCTCCACCGCGGACAGCACGCGCTTGGCCCGCTCACCGAGGTTGACGAAGTCCTTCAGCACCGCACGGGAGACCTCGGTGCGGGAGACCGCACTGCTGACGACCGGGTCGGTGTGAGAGGTGAGCCACTCGCGCAGGGCCTGGCTCTCGGCCTCCCGGCGGACGAGCTTCACCAGGGCCGAGGAGTCGAAGTAGATCAAAACCTGTCCTCTCGCTGCTCCTGCAGCTCCGCGGAGACGTCGAGGGTCGACTCGACCGGCGGTTCCAGCAGGCGGGCGCGGCTCGCGTCGGCGGGGAGCAACTGCCCGTTGACCCGAAGGCGCTCACGGAGCGTGGCGTCCCGGGGCGGCGGGGCCAGCACGGCCACCGGCACACCGCGATCGGTCACCGTGATCGACTCACCGGCGGCGACCCGACGCAGGTACACGCTGGCGTTCTGCCTCAACTCCCGCACGCCGATCGATTCCATGTGCTACACGATAGCACATTGCTCCGTTCAGCCCAACGCGCCCAGGAACCGCCCCGAGGTCTCCACCGCCGGCGCCGACGAGTTCGTGCCCAGCAGCAGGGTGGCGAAGGCGACGTCGCCTCGGTAGCCGATGAACCAGCCGTGGGAGTTGGCGCCGTCGCCGAACTGCGCCGTGCCCGTCTTGCCCCGCACGTCGCCGAACGGCTTGAGCTGCGGCGCGGACCCCGACTCGACCACCTCGCGCATCATCGCCCGCAGCGGCTCCAGCACCTCCGGGGCGGGCGGGGTCGGCGTGCGCTCCACCTCCGTCTCCCGGTCCGCCAGCACCGACGGCACCGGCACCTCGCCCGACGCCACCGTCGCCGCCACCAGCGCCATGCCGAACGGGCTGGCCAGCACCTTCCCCTGGCCGAAGCCGTCCTCCGCGCGCTCCACCACGTCGGTCGCGGGCGGCGCGGAACCGGTGATCGTGGTGACGGCCGGGATCCCGAAGTCCACGCCCAGGCCGAACGAGTCGGCGGTCCGGGTCAGCTCGTCCGGCGCCATGTCGGCCGCGAGCTGCGCGAACGTCGTGTTGCACGACACCGCGAACGCCGTGCGCAGCGGGACCGTGCCCTTGTCGAACTCGCGGTCGTTCGGCACGATCCGCCGCCCGCCGACGGTGGTCCGCCCGGGGCACGGCACGGGGCTGTCCGCGGTCGCCTTCCCCGACGCCAGCGCCGCCGCCGCGGTCACCACCTTGAACGTCGAACCGGGCGGGTACTGGCCGGTCAGCGCCACCGCGCCCTCCTTGTCGGCCGGCCCGTTCTGCGCCACGGCCAGCACGTCGCCGGTCGACGCGGACAGCGCCACCAGCATCGCCGCGCCGGGCACCGGCTCCACCGCGTCCTCGGCCGCCGTCATCACGGTCCGGCTGAGCACGGTCCGGATGGCCTCCGCGGGCTGGGGCGGCACCTCGTGCAGCGCCTCCACCTCCTCACCCGCCGCGTTGACGGTGTAGACGCGCAGGCCGGAGCGCCCGGCGATGTCCTCCTCCACGAACCGCCGCACCGCGGGCAGCACCTGCGAGCCGAACGTCCGCGACGGCGCGAGCAGCGTCTTCTGCGTGGTGAACCGCACGCCGGGCAGCTCGTAGATGGCGGGCTTGACGCTCTGGTAGTCCGCCTCCCGCAGCGCCGCCACCTGGTAGACCTGCCCGGAGGGCACGGCCGAGGCGCCCTCGGCGATCGACTGCGGCGTGATCGCGGCGTCGATCGGGGACAGCGCCGACGCCAGCGCGCCGGCCACCGCGCCCAGGTCGCCCGCCTCGCCCGGGTCGAGCAGCACGGACACGACGACCTCGGGCGCGAGCAGCGGCACGCCGTCGCGGTCCAGCACGGGCGCGGGGTCGGGCTTGACCTCGACCACGCCCAGCACCTGCTGCGCGCCGAGCCTGGGGTGCACGACCGACGGCGCCCAGCGCACCCGCCAGTCGTCCTCCTCGCGGCGCAGCTCCAGCTTCGCCTGGTAGCCCCACGCGTGCCCGTGCCCGAGGTCCCAGTCGTACCTCACGTCGGCCTCGGCGGTCGCGGCCTCGCCCGACGAGCGGACCTGCTCCACGGCGGCGCGCAGCCCGGCCGGCTTGAGCGCCTCGCGCGCCTTGCCGAGCAGTTCCCGGGCGCCACCGGGGTCGTCGGTGACGGCCGCCGCGCCGTCGAGGTCCCCGTTCGCGACCCGGGTCAGGAAGTCGTTCGCCACCTCGTCCGGCCCCGGTCGGGAGGAGGAGAACAGGCCACAGCCGCTGACGAGCAGCAGCACGGCCCCGGAAAGGGCCACCGTGCGCGGGATCACGGGGCCGAGTATGCCGGTCCGCAACTATCGGGTTTCGACCGGTTCGACGCGTGCCGGGAGCGGTGTCAGAACAGCACGGTGGCGTACTCGCCGACCTGGGTGAAGCCGATCTTGCGGTAGGCGGCCTTGGCCGCGTCGTTGTAGGAGTTCACGTACAGCGAGGCGGTCCGGCCGAGGCCCTTGACCAGGCGTTCGGCCACGGCCGCGGTACCCGCCGCCCCCAACCCGTGCCCACGCCGGTCCGGCCGGACCCACACGCCCTGGATCTGGCCGACCTTGGCCGACATGGCGCCGATCTCGGCCTTGAACACCACGTCGCGGCCCTCGAACCGGGCGAACGCCCGGCCGCCCGCGATCAGCTCGGCCACCCGCGCCCGGTAGGACGCGCCGCCGTCGTCGGCGCACGGGTCGACGCCGACCTCCTCGATGAACATCGCGATCGCCGCGGGCAGGTACCGGTCCAGCTCGTCGGGCCGCACCGGCCGCACCAGCGGGTCGGACGGGATCTCCGGGCCGCCGCCCAGCGCCATCAGCGGCTGGGCGGCCCGCACCTCGCGGGCGGGGCCCCAGTCGGGGGCCAGCTCCTCCCACAGGCCGAGCACCTGCTCCGCGGGCCCGACGAGCGACGAGCACATCCGGCCGCGGCGACGGGCCCGGTCGGCGAAGCTGCGCAGCGCGGGGGGTCCGCCGCACAGCGGGATCAGGTTCGGCCCGGCGAAGCACAGCGCGTCGATCCGGCCGCCGCGCAGCGAGCGCTGGTCGTACGCCCACAGCTCACCGCCCAGCCGCCACGGGTCCAGGCCCGCGACCTCGACCCGGGAGGCGACCATGCAGGACGCCACCGGGTCGGCCGCGAGCACCGCGAGGACCTCGGGCAGGTCCCGCTCGTCGAGCAACCGCGCGCCAGCCAGCCTCAACACGCGTCAAGCGTGCCAGACGGACGGCTGGTCGCGCGCGTCGGACACCCCCTCAGCCGACCGTCACCACCGGCTCGCCCTGCGCCGACTCGCCGATCTCTTCGGCAATGCGCATGGCTTCCTCGATGAGGGTCTCGACGATCTGGTGCTCGGGCACGGTCTTGATGACCTGGCCCTTGACGAAGATCTGCCCCTTGCCGTTGCCCGACGCCACGCCCAGGTCCGCCTCACGCGCCTCGCCGGGCCCGTTGACGACGCAGCCCATGACGGCCACGCGCAGGGGCACCTCCATGCCCTCCAGGCCGGCGGTGACCTGCTCGGCCAGCGTGTAGACGTCCACCTGCGCCCGGCCGCACGACGGGCAGGACACGATCTCCAGCTTGCGGGGCCGCAGGTTGAGCGACTGGAGGATCTGGTGGCCGACCTTGACCTCCTCCACCGGGGGCGCCGACAGCGACACCCGGATCGTGTCGCCGATCCCCTGGCGCAGCAGCGCGCCGAAGGCGACCGCGGACTTGATCGTGCCCTGGAACGCCGGACCCGCCTCGGTCACGCCCAGGTGCAGCGGGTAGTCGCACTGCTCGGCCAGGAGCTCGTAGGCCCGGATCATGACCACCGGGTCGTTGTGCTTCACGCTGATCTTCAGGTCGTGGAAGTCGTGCTCGGCGAACAGCGACGCCTCCCACAGCGCCGACTCCGCCAGCGCCTCCGGGGTGGCCTTGCCGTACTTGGCCATCAACCGCGGGTCCAGCGAACCGGCGTTGACCCCGATCCGGATGGGGGTGTCGTGGTCGCGGGCCGCCTGGGCGATCTCCTTGACCTTGTCGTCGAACTTCTTGATGTTGCCCGGGTTCACCCGCACCGCCGCGCAGCCGGCCTCGATCGCCGCGAACACGTACTTCGGCTGGAAGTGGATGTCCGCGATCACCGGGATCTGCGACTTGCGCGCGATCGCCGCCAGCGCGTCCGCGTCGTCCTGCGACGGGCACGCCACCCGCACGATGTCGCACCCGGCCGCGGTCAGCTCCGCGATCTGCTGCAACGTCGCGTTGACGTCCGCGGTGACCGTGGTCGTCATCGACTGCACCGAGACGGGGAACTCGCTGCCGACCCCCACGGACCCCACCATGAGCTGGCGGGTCTTGCGACGCTCCGACAACACCGGGGGCGGCATCGCCGGGATACCGAGCATGACGCCGTCGCTCATCGGTAGAACACCTCTCACTGGAGCCGGATCGGGTTGACGATGTCCGCGGTGACCGTCAGCAGCGTGATGGCGCCACCGACGAAGATCACGAAGTAGGTCAGCGGGAGCAGCCGCAGGTAGTTCACCGGCGCCCCGGCGGGCAGGCCGCGGAGCTTCCTGATCCAGTTTCGCACCCGTTCGTAGAGGTTGACGGCGATGTGACCACCGTCAAGCGGCAACAGGGGCAGGAGGTTGAACACACCGACGAAGAAGTTGAGGCCCGCGAGCATCATCCAGAAGAACTGCCACAGGCCCTGCTCGACCGCCTCGCCGCCGAGCCGGCTCGCGCCGACCACGCTGACCGGGCTGTCCACGTCGCGCTCGCCGCCGGCGATGGCCTCGACGACCGCGGGGATCTTCTCCGGGAACCGGAGCAGGCCGTGCCAGGTGTTGACGAACATGTCGCCGGTGAAGTCGGTCGCGCCGCCGAGCGCGGTGAGCGCGTCGTACTCGAAGTTGCGCTGGTGGATGATGCCGATCGCGCCGACTTCCTCCTTGTAGGTGGAGCCGTCCTCGCGCACCAGCTCCCGCTCGACGCGGGCGACGTCGACGGTGAGCGTCAGCTCCCGCCCGTCGCGCAGCACCCGGAACTCGGTGTCGCCGGACCGCTCGCGCGTGGCCTTGAGCACGTCGGACCAGGTCGGCGTGGCGGTGCCGGCCACGGCCACGATCTCGTCGCCGGCCAGGAAGCCCGCGTCCCTGGCCGGGGCGGGCGCGCCGGGGGCGCAGTCGGCCTCGGTGCTGCTCTGCACGCAGGCGGTGACCTCCTGGACCACGGGGGTGCTGCGGAGGTTCGGCAGGCCGAGGGTGAAGGCCATCAGGTAGAGGATGATGAAGCCGAGGATGAAGTGCGTGATGGAGCCCGCCGAGAGCACGACGACGCGCTTCCAGGTCTTCTGCCGGTAGAACGCCCGCTGCTCGTCCTCGGGGCGGACCTCCTCCAGCGAGGTCATGCCGGTGATCTCGCAGAACCCGCCCGCCGGGATGGCCTTGAGGCCGTACTCGGTCTCGCCGCGGCGGAACGACCAGATCTTGGGGCCGAACCCGATGAAGTACCGGGTGACCTTCATCCCGAACATCTTCGCGGTGCCGAGGTGCCCCAGCTCGTGCAGCGCGATGGAGATGCCGATGAGCAGGGCGAACAGCAGGATGCCCAAAAAGTAGACCACTGTCAGTCCTTCCCGTGGCCCACCGAGGTGACCACGAGTTCCCGTGCCCGCGCCCGGGCCCACTCCTCCGCCGCGAGCACCTCGGCGACGTCCGCCGGCTCCCGCGACCAGCCGCCCGCCTCCGCCAGCACCCGCTCCACAGTGTCCACGATGGAGGTGAAGGGGGCGTCATCGGCGAGGAACGCCGCGACCGCTTCCTCGTTGGCCGCGTTGTAGACGGCGGGCAGGCACCCGCCGCCGGAACCCGCCTGCCTGGCCAGCCGCACCGCCGGGAACGTCTCGTCGTCCAGCGGCTCGAACGTCCAGGCCGTCGCCACGTCGAAGGTACACGCGGCCGCGGCGCCGGGGACGCGATCGGGCCAGCCGAGGGCCAGCGAGATGGGCAGGCGCATGTCGGGCGGGCTGGCCTGGGCGAGCGTGGAGCCGTCGGTGAAGGTCACCATCGAGTGAATGACCGACTGCGGGTGCACGACCACGTCGATGTTCTCGTAGGGCACGCCGAACAGCAGTTGCGCCTCGATCAGCTCCAGGCCCTTGTTGACCAGGGTGGCCGAGTTGACCGTGATGACCGGGCCCATGGACCAGGTCGGGTGGGCCAGCGCCTGGGCGGCGGTGACGCCGGCCAGCTCGGCGCGGGTGCGGCCGCGGAACGGGCCGCCGGAGGCGGTGAGCACCAGCCGGGCGACCTCGTCGGCGCGCCCGCCGCGCAGGCACTGGGCCAGCGCGGAGTGCTCGGAGTCGACGGGCACGAGCTGACCGGGCTGCGCGGCCCTGAGCACCAGCGGGCCGCCCGCGATCAGCGACTCCTTGTTGGCCAGGGCCAGCGTCGCGCCCGTGGCGAGCGCGTGCAGCGTGGGCGTGAGGCCGATGGAGCCGGTGATGCCGTTGAGCACCACGTCCGCGGGGGTGGAGTCGATGAGGTCGGTCATGGCGGTGGGGCCCGCCAGGATGCGCGGGAGCTTGAACTCGCCGCGCGAGTACCCGCGCTTCTGCGCCTCGGCGTAGAGGGCGAGGGTGACGTCCTCCACGGCGGTGGCGCGGGCGACCGCGACGGCCTCGACCCCGGCGTCCAGGGCCTGCGCGGCGAGGGCGGCGGGGTCCGCGCCCCCCGCGGCCAGGCCGGCGACGGTGAAGCGGTCCCGGTTGGCGGCGATGACGTCGAGGGCCTGGGTGCCGACGGAGCCGGTGGAACCGAGGACCAGGACCGTGCGTGGTGTGCTCATCGGCACCCATTGTTCCGGACCCCGCCTGAGGGCCCGCACGGCGGTAGTTGATAACAGAAGGGTAACGCAGGCGTGTTCTCACTCGAAGGTGGGCATTCCTCGATCAAGCGCCGCGACGGATCCGCCCGCCGCGGCCCGCAGGAAGGAGAGCCCCCGTGGGCATCTTGGGTTGGATTGTTCTCGGCCTGATCGCGGGTGCCATCGCCAAGGCCATCATGCCTGGTCGTGACCCCGGTGGCATCATCATCACGATGCTGCTCGGCATCGTCGGCGCCATCATCGGCGGTTTTGTCGGCCGTGCGATCTTCAACTCCGACATCAACTCGTTCTTCGACCTGAGCACCTGGCTGCTGGCCATCCTCGGCTCCCTCATCGTGCTCGGCGTCTACCGGCTGGTGACCGGCAACCGGGCCAGGGCTTGACCTGATCACCCGCTCCGGCGGGTC